>JAVVEE010000078.1:0-4856 GCA_032251315.1 Gammaproteobacteria bacterium | reverse complement strand
TAACTGCCAATTATGTTTTTATAGTCATATGCTTTTTCTGGGAATTTTTTACATGGAAGTAGTAGCATTGCGCCCCGAAGAATAATAGAAGACGAGTCAGTCCTTATGAGTCAGAAGACAGCGTTATACGACAAGCATATCGAATATGGTGGCAAGATGGTGGATTTTGCCGGCTGGCAGATGCCGGTGAATTACGGTTCACAGATGGATGAGCACTATCAGGTGCGCCAGGATGCCGGTATGTTTGATGTCTCGCACATGACCATTGTCGACCTCAGGGGCGAACGGGTGAAAGAATTTCTGCGATACCTGCTGGCGAACGACGTTGCCAAATTGAAAGAGCCTGGTAAAGCCCTGTATAGCTGCATGTTGCAGGAAGATGGTGGCGTGATCGATGATCTTATCGTCTATTATATGCATGATGGCTGGTATCGCATGGTAGTGAACGCAGCCACCCGCGATAAGGACATGGCCTGGATTTTAAAGCAGGCCGCCGACTTTGATATCGAAGTAAATGAGCGCGCGGGTGTGGCCATGATCGCGGTGCAGGGTCCCAAAGCCATCGCCAAAGCGATTTCAGTGTTGCCGGTTGATGTGGTGGAAACGGTGACCGACATGCAGCGTTTTTCGGGTGCCGATTGTGGTGAATGGTTTATCGGTCGTACTGGCTATACCGGTGAAGACGGTTTTGAAATCATGCTGCCCGAATCGGAAGCGCCTGCGCTCTGGGACAAGCTGGCGCATGCCGGGGTCAAGCCCTGCGGTCTGGGCGCGCGGGATACCCTGCGTCTGGAAGCGGGTATGAATCTTTACGGCGCGGACATGACCGAAGCGACCTCACCGCTGATTTCAGGGCTGGGCTGGACTGTCGCCTGGGAGCCTGAGGATCGCGATTTTATCGGCCGCGCCGCGCTACAGCAGGAGCGCGAGCAGGGCATCAGCCGGAAAATCGTGGGTTTGATCCTGGAAGAGCGCGGGGTTTTGCGCGGGCACCAGAAGGTGGTGGTAGAAAATGTCGGCGAAGGTGAGATTACCAGTGGCACTTTTTCTCCAACTTTGAAACAATCCATTGCTCTGGCTCGAGTGCCGGTACAGACCGGTGAGCGCTGCCAGGTTGAAATTCGTGGAAAACTATTAAATGCCCGTGTGGTCAAGCCCGTTTTCGTGCGCAATGGTCAGGCGGTGTGAATACTAACAACAATGAATAACGCTAAAAAATTAACAGGCAGGGCGGATTGACTATGAGTGATGTACTTTCAGAATTGAAATACACCAAATCGCACGAATGGGTGCGCGATGAAGGTGACGGCACTGTCACTATCGGGATTACCGATCACGCGCAGGAGCTGCTGGGTGATCTGGTGTTTGTCGAATTACCGGAAGTCGGTTCTGAACTGGCGGCGGGTGACGCCTGCTGCGTGGTGGAGTCGGTGAAGGCGGCTTCGGATGTCTACATGCCGATCGGCGGCGAAATTCTGGAAGTGAATGAGATGCTGCTGGAAACCCCCGAACTCATTAATGATTCGGCATTTGATGACGGCTGGCTGTTTAAAGTACAGCCTGATGCCGATGTCGATCTGGATGATCTGATGGACGCCGATAGTTACGAGGCTGAAATCGCCGACTAGTGCTAATAGAAAACTCCGGAACATTTGCGCGGTACCTGCGACCGCGCAAATGCAGCGGCATGACTGGTTTTATGTCGCTCCCTAAAATAATTACCCATAATAATTAACCATCCTAATTGCCGCGAAGCTTTAATCTCATGCCATTTATTCCCCATACTGAACAGGAAGTCGCCGAAATGTTGCAGGTGATTGGTGTCGATGACATCAATACGCTGTTCGAAGAAATCCCCGCCCACCTGCTGGCGGGTGAACTCACCGCCGTGCCGGAAGGCATGACCGAAATGGAAATTTCCCGGCTGATGCACGCACGTGCAGCACAGCATCCGCACTCGGTCTGTTTTCTGGGCGCCGGTGCCTATGAGCACCATATTCCGGCCGCGGTCTGGGAAATTACCACGCGCGGTGAATATTACAGTGCCTACACGCCCTATCAGGCGGAAGCCTCGCAGGGCACACTGCAACTGACCTATGAATTTCAGAGCATGATGACGGCGCTGACCGGCATGGATGTTTCCAATGCCTCCATGTATGACGGTGCCTCGGCGCTGGCCGAAGCGGTGTTGATGGCTGTGCGGGCTAACCGCAAATCGAAATCGCGCAAAATTCTGCTGCCGACCACGGTGCATCCCGCTTACAGAAAAACCACGCAGACCATTGTGCATGGCCAGAACATCGAGCTGTGTGAGGTGGGTTATGATCCGGCGACGGGCATTACCGATCTGGAGACGATCAAGCAGCTGGCTGAGGGGGACGTGACTGCGGTGGTGATCCAGCAGCCGAATTTCTTCGGCAATCTGGAGGCGGTCGATGAGATTACCGACTGGGCGCACGAGCATGGCATGCTGGTGATCGCAGTGGTCAACCCATTGAGTCTGGCGGTGCTACAGTCACCGGCTGAGTGGGGCTCGGCCGGAGCGGATATTGTCTGTGGTGATGGCCAGCCGCTGGGTGCGCCGCTCTCCGCCGGCGGTCCCTATTACGGTTTTATGTGCTGCACTCAGCCACTGGTCCGGCAGATGCCGGGTCGAATCGTGGGGCGCACGGTTGATCTTGATGGCAAGCCCGGATTTGTCTTAACCCTGCAGGCGCGCGAGCAGCATATTCGCCGCTCCAAAGCGACCTCTAATATCTGTACCAATCAGGGACTGGTGGTCACCGCTTCGACTATCCATATGTCGATTCTGGGCGCCAGTGGTCTGGAGAGGGTCGCCAGAGCCTGTCATGCGAACACCCGCACACTGGTCGAACAGCTGGCGGACATTGAGGGTGTCAGCAGGGTATTTGCCGGTCCCTGTTTTCACGAGGCGGTGTTGCAGCTGAATAAACCGGCGGCCGAAGTTCTGGCGGCGCTGGCGCAGCAGAATATCCTGGGCGGTTACGATCTGGCCGAAAGCTACCCCGAGCTGGGCCACGCCATTCTGGTGTGTGCCACTGAAATGCGTACCGATGCAGAAATAGCGGCCTATGCCGGGGCATTAGCGGCGGTCATGAGTGAAGAAGAGGTGAGTGCCTGATGTTAATTTTTGAACATTCAAAAGCCGGTCGCAAAGGTGCGCCGCAGTCGCCCAAAGAAAAGGCCGGCATCGATGATCTGCCAACGTACCTGTTGAGAAAAACCCCCGCCGCCCTGCCGGAAGTTTCTGAAATGCAGGCAGTGCGCCATTACACCCGGCTGTCGCAGAAGAACTTTTCCATCGACACCCATTTCTATCCGCTGGGTTCGTGCACCATGAAATACAATCCGCGCGCCTGCAATACGCTGGCGATGCTGCCGGGGTTTCTGTCGCGCCATCCCATGGCACCGGCGCAGCAGTCACAGGGTTTTCTGGCCTGCATGCATGAGCTGCAGGAGATGCTGTGCGCAGCCACCGGCATGGCGGCTTTCTCGCTGGCACCCATGGCCGGGGCGCAGGGTGAGTTTGCCGGCGTGGCCATGATCGCGGCTTACCATAAGTCGCGCGGTGATGATGCGCGTAAGGAGATTCTGGTGCCCGACGCCGCTCATGGCACCAATCCGGCCACTGCCATTATGTGCGGTTTCAGCGTGCGCGAGATTCCCACGCTGGACAATGGTGATGTTGATTTCGAAGCACTGAAAGAAAGCGTCGGTCCGCAGACTGCCGGCCTGATGCTGACCAATCCCTCCACGCTGGGGGTGTTTGAGCGCCAGATCGAAGCCATCGCCAGGGTCATCCATGAGGCCGGCGGTCTGCTCTATTATGACGGCGCCAACCTGAATGCGATTCTCGGAAAAATCCGACCCGGTGATATGGGCTTCGATGTCATCCACAGCAATCTGCACAAAACATTCTCCACCCCGCACGGCGGTGGAGGTCCCGGTGCCGGTGCCGTGGGTGTGGCCGAGCGCCTGAAACCCTTTCTGCCGTTGCCGGTGGTGGCCAGAGACGGCGATGTTTATCGCTGGCTGACCGAACAGGATCTGCCGCAGAGCATCGGACGCCTGTCTGCCTTTATGGGTAATGCCGGCGTGCTGCTACGGGCTTATATTTATATGCGCATGCTGGGGCGCGAGGGCATGGTGCGCGTGGCCGAATTTGCCACCCTCAATGCCAACTACATGATGGCTGAGGCCAGGCGCCGTGGTTTTGAGCTGGCGATACCGGATCGGCGAGCCAGCCATGAATTCATCATCACCCTGAAAAGTGAAGCACGTGAACTGCATGTGAGCGCGATGGACTTTGCCAAGCGCTTGCTGGATCTGGGCTATCACGCCCCCACCACCTATTTCCCCCTGCTGGTGCCGGAGTGTCTGCTGATTGAGCCAACCGAGACCGAAGCCAGAGAAGCACTGGACGGGTTTCTGGATGCCATGGAACAGATTCGTGAAGAAGCCCGAACCCACCCCGAACTGGTCACCGGCGCACCGCATACCCTGCCGGTAAAACGGCTGGATGAAGTCCGCGCCGCGCGCCGGCTGGACCTTGCCTGGAAGGGTGAAACATAGTTGGCAGTAGTCAGTTAAAAGCTTTAAAAGCATTCACCGCAGAGGTGCAAAGAGCGCAGAGAAAAGCTAATAATGATGATGTGAACGCTTATCTAAAATAATTTATCTGTCACTCTTAATATTGTGAAAGATATTTTTTTAAATCAATAATTTCTTTTTCTCTGTGCTCTCTGCGGCTATTCCGGGCTTCCTGCGTTACGAATTACGTCCTGTAATTCGCCCTACGGGCCAGCGATAGAGCTGCTGTTCAATTTTGCTCCCGG
>JAVVEE010000077.1:0-11480 GCA_032251315.1 Gammaproteobacteria bacterium | reverse complement strand
TGGCGGACCGGACGAGACTCGAACTCGCGACCTCCGGCGTGACAGGCCGGCATTCTAACCAGCTGAACTACCGGTCCTTGATTGGTGGGTGGTGAGGGGGTCGAACCCCCGACATTCGCCTTGTAAGGGCGACGCTCTACCAGCTGAGCTAACCACCCCGCCAAAAAGTGAGGATTTAGTTTACTGCTTCTTTAAGGGCCTTTCCAGGTTTAAATGCGGGCACTTTTGCTGCTTTAATTTGAATCTCTGCACCGGTCTGTGGATTACGACCTGTACGGGCAGAACGTTCACGAACCAGGAATGAGCCAAAACCGACGAGACTTACCTGATCACCTTCTTTCAAGGCGTTAGTAATAACATCGATCACTGCATCAAATGCACGTGCTGAATCGGCTTTAGACAGATCAGCTGCTTCTGCAACTGCATCAATTAATTCTGATTTATTCATTGTTATTTCCTATATTTTTAAAATGATTTGCTGTTGTTTATAATTTACGTATCAAAGCTTTTTATGTTTTATGTGCTTTAGTTCTGTATGACAGCTGGCACTGAAATACATAAGCCCTGCATTTTATACCAGTCAGTGACAAGCTCTGTCAATGAATAATGCTGTAAAAATGCGGGTTTCGCTGGTTTATGCTCAATTATCCGAGATAAACCAATGAAATAACCCGCTTTATACTGACATCAATGGTGATGCAAGGGATCTCCGGACTTTTTATCTTTTGCACCGGCTTTTCTGCTAGCCGCTGGTTTTTCCTCAAGGGGTGTTGGCACTTCCTCCAACGCAATCTCAAGTACTTCATCAATCCAGCGCACCGGTTTAACATCCAGTTTAGATAAAATATTTTTTGGTATTTCTACTAAATCTTTTTCATTGTCATGTGGAATAATCACAGTGGTAATACCCGCGCGATGAGCCGCCAGAAGCTTCTCTTTAAGACCACCGATCGGCAGCACTTCTCCGCGCAGTGTAATCTCACCTGTCATCGCCACATTGGCTTTAACCGGTATATCCGTTAATGACGATGCCAGTGCGGTGCACATGCCTACCCCTGCACTCGGACCATCTTTGGGTGTCGCGCCTTCCGGTACATGGACATGAATATCTTTTTCTTCCTGAAAGTTTCCGGCCAGACCCAGAGAAGCCGAGCGGCTACGAATCACTGTCATCGCGGCCTGAATGGATTCCTGCATCACATCGCCCAGCTGTCCGGTGTACGACAACTTGCCTTTCCCCGGCATTACCGCCGACTCAATCGTCAGCAACTCGCCGCCCACTTCCGTCCAGGCCAGACCGTTAACCTGTCCCACCTGATTATGCTCTTCAGCCACACCGTAACGGAAACGCTTAACACCAAGAAACTTGTCGATATTTCTTGAGGTAACCGAAACAGGTTTACTGTCCGTGTTAAGCACCATCTGCTTAACAACTTTACGACAGATTTTGGCGATTTCGCGCTGCATGCTACGCACGCCGGCTTCACGTGTATAAAGTCGCACAATATCTCTTAATGCAGATTCGCTCACATGCAATTCATTTTCGCGCAGACCATTTTCTTCAATCTGTTTGGGCAACAGATATTTGGTGGCAATAACCACTTTCTCGTCTTCGGTGTAACCCGGCAAGCGAATGACTTCCATACGATCAAGCAGTGGAGCAGGAATATTCATGCTGTTTGCCGTCGCTACGAATAACACATCAGAGAGATCGAAATCCACTTCCAGATAATGGTCGGAGAAGGTGTGATTCTGTTCAGGATCAAGCACTTCCAGTAATGCTGAAGCAGGATCGCCACGGAAATCCGCTGCCATCTTGTCAATTTCATCAAGCAGAAATAACGGATTACGCGTACCCACCTTGCACAAATTCTGGATGACCTTGCCTGGCAGCGAACCGATATAAGTCCGGCGATGACCTCGAATTTCTGATTCATCTCGCACACCACCCAGCGCCATACGGGTAAATTTACGATTAGTCGCCCGCGCAATGGATTGACCCAGCGAAGTTTTACCCACGCCAGGAGGCCCTACTAAACACAAAATCGGTCCCTTGAGTTTCTTCACGCGCTGCTGCACAGCCAGATACTCAAGAATACGTTCTTTAACTTTTTCAAGCCCATAGTGATCATCGTTCAGCACTTTTTCAGCACCGGCAAGATCACGTCGAATCTTCGATTTTTTCTTCCATGGGCAATCGACCATCCACTCGATGTAATTTCTCACAACCGTGGCTTCCGCAGACATCGGCGACATCATTTTTAACTTATTGAGTTCGCCGGTCGCTTTTTTGTAAGCCTCTTTGCTCATGCCCGCTTCTTCGATGCGCTTTTCAAGTTCTTCAACTTCATTAGGCACATCTTCCATCTCACCCAGCTCTTTCTGGATGGCTTTCATCTGCTCATTCAAATAATATTCGCGCTGGCTTTTTTCCATCGACTGTTTAACGCGACCACGAATACGTTTTTCAATTTGCAACAGATCAATTTCAGCATCAATCAGGCTCATTAAATATTCGAGCCGTGAGCGCACGCTGTCGATCTCGAGAATTTTCTGTTTCTCTTCGAGCTTCAGCGACATGTGTGCCGCAATGGTATCCGCTAATTTTGAAGGCTCATCGATGCCGGCCAGTGAGGTGAGAATTTCAGCCGGAACTTTCTTGTTGAGTTTTACGTACTGGTCAAAGACATTCAGAATGGAGCGCGACAGTATTTCGATTTCGCGCTCATCCTCACCGGTTGCCTCCTCCAGCTCTGCATAGTTGGCTACGAAAAAGTCGTCACGCTCGTGCATATTTTCAACTCGGGCACGTTGCACGCCTTCAACCAGCACCTTGATGGTGCCGTCAGGTAACTTAAGCAATTGCAGAATGGTTGCCAGTGTCCCGATTTCGTGGACATCGCCTACCCCAGGCTCGTCGATATCCGCGCTTTTCTGTGCGACTAATAAAATCTTTTTGTTGTCCAGCATCGCCGCATCAAGCGCATGAATGGATTTTTCGCGCCCGACAAACAATGGGATGACCATATGTGGATAGACCACGACATCCCGCAAGGGTAAAACTGGTATTTCTGCAACTACGGTTAAACCGGTTGTATCTTTTTCACTTGAACTGGCCATGAGTGCCTCTGTATATAATGGATTCTTTTATACCAAGTGGGGACGTTCCGGTGTTTTTCAAGTGCCGGAATCATTACACCGACAGGAATGCATTGATAGAACGGATTGACAAGCGGAAGTTACTCTTGCGAGATTCGCTTGTTTTCACCCCCTTTGTAGACAAGCATAGGCTGACTGTCACCGAGGATGACTGAGGCATCGACCACTACTTTAGTCACATCACTCTGCGAAGGCAGCTCATACATGGTATCAAGCAGCACATTCTCCAGAATAGTGCGCAGGCCACGCGCGCCTGTTTTTCGCTCCATGGCTTTTTTGGCAATCGCATGCAGGGCATCATTGCGCAGCTCAAGCTCAGCACCTTCCATTTCAAACATCTTGGAATACTGCTTGGCCAGGGCATTTTTAGGCTGGGTGAGAATCGTCACCAGCGCATCCTCATCCAGCTCATTAAGCGTGGCCACAACCGGCAAACGCCCCACAAACTCCGGGATCAGACCATACTGGATCAGGTCATCGGCCTCAAGATCACTCAGCACATCGCTTAACTGAATATCCTTGTCTTTGGAACGCATTTCTGCACTAAAGCCAATTCCGCCTTTCTCAGAACGATGACGAATAATCTTGTCCAGACCTGAAAATGCACCACCACAGATGAAAAGAATATTTCCAGTATTAACCTGCAAGAATTCCTGCTGAGGGTGTTTGCGCCCGCCCTGAGGTGGCACTGATGCAGTGGTACCTTCAATCAATTTCAGCAGCGCCTGCTGCACACCTTCGCCCGAAACATCGCGGGTAATAGAAGGATTGTCCGATTTGCGGGAAATCTTGTCGATCTCATCGATATAGACGATACCGGTTTGCGCCTTCTCGACATCATAATCACATTTTTGCAGCAGCTTCTGGATGATGTTTTCAACATCCTCACCCACATAACCGGCTTCGGTCAGGGTTGTGGCATCAGCAATCGTGAATGGCACATCAAGCAAGCGCGCCAGTGTTTCCGCCAGCAGCGTTTTACCCGAGCCGGTTGGACCCAGCAGGAGAATATTGCTTTTTGAGAGTTCGATTTCGTCCTTCTTATGCTTAACTTCCAGACGCTTGTAATGGTTGTATACCGCCACCGACAGGACTTTCTTGGCACGTTCCTGACCAATCACATAATCGTCAAGACGGTCGTGAATCTCATGGGGGGTGGGTAATTTGCGAATGGCCGATGAAGTCTCTTCTTCCAGCTCTTCCAGGATGATGTCATTACACAGGGCAACACATTCATCGCAGACATAAACGGAAGGACCGGCAATCAGCTTCTTTACTTCGTGCTGGCTTTTGCCGCAAAAAGAACAGTAAAGTAGTTTTTCCGAATCGCTACCCGAATGGGTTTTATCGTCGCTCATTTAATTCTCAAACCTCAGGCTTTGCCTCTTGTCTATTTATGCCTTGCTTCACCACAATAAAAATCGCAAGACCCTTACCTGTGTACTTATCGCAAACAATAGCTCATAAACCACATTTCAACAGAAAGTCAGGCAGGAAAAAACCTTTTTTTATCGGGAATTCAGCTATCACTAACGCAAATTTTGCGCAAAACTTAAGGCCGTTTACTCAAAACCTCGTCAATCAGGCCATAATCTCGAGCCTGTTCCGCACTCATGAAATTATCCCGATCCGTGTCTTTATCAATGGTTTCGATTGACTGGCCGGTGTGGTACGCCAGCAGATGATTCAACTGGCCGCGTATTTTAAGAATTTCACGCGCATGAATATCAATGTCCGACGCCTGCCCCTGATACCCGCCCAGAGGCTGGTGAATCATGACTCTGGCATAAGGCAGTCCATAACGCTTACCCTTGACTCCGGCAGCGAGCAGAAAAGCGCCCATGCTGGCGGCCTGACCGATACACAAGGTACTGATTTCCGGCTTGATAAACTGCATGGTGTCATAAATAGCCATACCCGCCGTTACCGAACCGCCGGGAGAGTTGATATAAATGGAGATATCTTTCTCGGGGTTTTCCGACTCCAGAAACAACAGTTGGGCAACAATCAGATTGGCCATGTGGTCTTCAATAGGGCCGACAATAAAAATCACCCTTTCTTTCAGCAGGCGCGAATAAATATCATAAGAGCGCTCACCGCGTGATGTCTGCTCCACCACCATCGGAATAAGCCCTAACGATTGTGTTTCAAGCGCACCACTATCGTGACTATAGAAATTGGGGAATTTTTTCATGCCATATACCTGCTAACTCGTTTATGTAGGCTTCATTATTTCATCGAATGAACTTTTAACAGTTGAAATCTTAGCCTGGTCAACCACCCAGTCTACGACCATGTCTTCGACAACCATGGACTCGACACCCTGCAATAACTGCGGATTGCTTTTATAATAATTCACAAATTCATCAGGCTGCTCGTAATCTTTCGCCATCGACTCGATGCGCTCGTCAACCTTGGCACGATCAACCTTCAATTCAGAAACCTTAACCAGATCACTCAGAATCATACCCAGTTTCACGCGACGTTCTGCCTCGCTGGCCAACGCCTCCGCTGAAGGTTCACCTGTTTGCTGGGCACTGGCCTGTTTTTTCAGGGCCTCAGCCTCTTCCTGCACAATCGCTTTTGGCACCTCGATCGGATTGGCTTCCAGCAATTTATCCATGACTTTCGTTTTTAAATCAAGGCTGATGCGGTTATCCAGCTCGCGCTGCATGTTATTTCTAATATCTTCGCGCAGTTTATCCATGCCACCTTCCTCAACACCAAACTCTTTGGCAAAAGCATCATCAAGCGCCGGCAATTCAGGTGCCTCAACCTTGGATACGCTGACAGCGAATTCAGCCGGCTTACCCGCCAGCTCGCTCGCAGAATAATCTTCCGGGAAGGTAATTTTTACCGTGGCTTCGGCATCCTTAGCCAGGCCGACAAACTGCTCTTCAAAACCGGGAATCATGCTGCCTGAGCCTAATACCAGTGGTACATTTTCAGCTGAACCACCTTCAAACAGCTCGCCGTCAATACTGCCCTTGAAACTGACGGTAACACGGTCACCCTCTTTAGAAGGTCGATCTACTTCAGTCCAGCTGGCTTTTTGTTTGCGTAACGTTTCCAGCAAGTTATCAACATCCTTATCCTCAATCTCAGCCGACAATTTTTCAATGTTTAATTCACTGACCGGTGCTAGCTCAACTTCGGGATAAACTTCAAAGGTAGCTACATATTCAAGAGGTTGACCCAACTCGAAGCTAATTGGTTCAATTGAAGGGGCACTGGCGGGACGCAGATTTTCCTGAGTGACCGCATCGCGAAAAGTATTCTGCATGACTTCGCCGGCGACTTCCTGGAATACCTGAGTGGAATAACGCTGCTTAACCACACTAAAAGGTACTTTGCCGGGGCGAAAACCATCAACCTTGACTCGACTCTGCATTGATTTAAGTCGGCTCTCAACTTGAGCATCGACGGTTGCCGCAGGCACCTGAACCTTTAGTTTACGTTCAAGACCTTCCCCTGTTTCAACTGAAACTTGCATAGATACCTCAGTGTATGTACTTGATTTTTATAAAGAAATATTAATTTGGTGCGAGGGGGGAGACTCGAACTCCCACGTCAAAGACACTGGTACCTAAAACCAGCGCGTCTACCAATTCCGCCACTCTCGCATGTTGGGGGCGAATCATACCAAAAAAAAGCGCGTAATACGGCTTTATTCAGCACAAATCGAACAACTTTATGAACATCTCAATGAATAACAAACAAACATCAAAGCCAATATAACCAGAGTCCCTTACCTAAGCATCAGGAGGCTGTCGGGTTTAGGGGGATTGGAGCGGGAGCACACTATTCCAGATTTTGAGGCGCATAGAGGTTTTACGCAACGAAAAACCGGGGAATTTGAGCCGCTTTCCCGTTTCCGCAGCCAAATCATCCTGAATCTGACAGCCTCCTGACCCTTAATCGTAACTAAAATGGTGGGTCGTCAGGGATTCGAACCCTGGACCAAGAGATTAAGAGTCTCCTGCTCTACCAACTGAGCTAACGACCCGATTCAATTCGCTTTTGAACTTTAAAAATGGGGTGGATGATGGGGCTCGAACCCACGACAACCGGAATCACAATCCGGGACTCTACCAACTGAGCTACATCCACCATAAAAATGGTGCGCCTGGCAGGATTCGAACCTGCTACCCTCGGCTTAGAAGGCCGATGCTCTATCCGAGTGAGCTACAGGCGCAGAGTTTAAATATTATATCTAATCCTGACGGCTAATAATTTGGTCGGGGTAGAGAAAGTAAAAAATCATCTCCCCCTACATTTAACCAGACTCGCAACCTGCAAGTCTTTCGTAATTTGGTCGGGGTAGAGAGATTCGAACTCCCGACATCCTGCTCCCAAAGCAGGCGCGCTACCAGACTGCGCTATACCCCGAACGCCACATTTCAAGCTGAAAAGTGGAGGCGGGGAATACTACGCGCTGCGCTTATGCGGGTCAAGATGATATTCATCAATTGAATGGATGTTATTGCCTTGTGGCGACCATATTGCACATGAGAGAATCCACTTCCTCTCAACTCATCAAAATTCAACACTAAAACGACATGCCAGCAAAAATTATCGACGGTAAGGCCATTGCACTGAAAATACGCGAACAGATTAAGCAATCTGTCTTAGAAAGGATCAGCAATGGCCAACGGGCGCCGGGGCTGGCTGTTATCCTGGTGGGCGAAAATCCGGCTTCTCAGGTTTATGTGCGCAAGAAAAAAGAGGCCTGCGTCGAAGCGGGCATCGTGTCAAAAGCCTTTGATCTACCCGCCGACACCAGTGAAACCGGGTTGCTGAGCCTGATCAACCAGCTCAATGATGATCATGAGATTGATGGCATTCTGGTGCAGCTGCCCCTGCCCGAGCACATTGACTCCTCCACCGTGCTGGAGACGATTCATCCCGACAAGGATGTCGACGGCTTCCATCCTTACAATATTGGTCGCCTGGCGCAGCGCATGCCCTCGTTAAGACCGTGCACGCCGCATGGCGTCATCTATATGCTGAACACTATCGGCGAGACCTACAAGGGGCGGGATGCCGTCATCGTCGGCGCTTCTAACATCGTAGGACGCCCCATGGGACTGGAGCTACTGCTGGCGGGCGCGACGGTCACTACCTGTCATCGCTTCACCCACAATCTGGCCGAGCATGTGGCGCGTGCCGACATTCTGGTGGTCGCGGTCGGCAAACCCGGCATCGTCAAGGGCGAATGGGTGAAACCCGGTGCCACGGTGGTTGATGTCGGCATCAACCGCACTGAAGCCGGCAAACTGATCGGCGATCTCGATTTTGAAGCTGCGGCAGAAAGAGCGGCGTACATCACGCCTGTACCGGGCGGCGTGGGTCCGATGACAGTAGCGATGTTATTGCGCAATACCCTCGAAGCCGCCAACAATCACCATTAAGGGCGACTTGCAATACTTTTAAGCGGATTGTATCAATCATTTTTTGAGCCGTTGAAGTCCACCAATCCGTGTAACACCATATCGGTAAAACTGACGATGCCGATCACCTTGCCATTTTCCACTACTGGCGCACGCGATAACCCGAAACGCTCAAGCAGCCTTGCGCAATAGCGAATGTCCATTTGTGGATCAATCGGCAATAACGGCTTGGACATGATTTCGTAAACATTGGTCCGTTCCGGCGAGCGATCTTTTGCCAGAACATTTTTAGCGATATCCGAAAGCAGCAACATGCCGTATTCATCATCGTCGTGTCGTTTATCCACAATCAGCGTTTTGGTCTCGACGTGCTTCATGGTGCGTAAAGCCTCCATAATCGTCATTCTTCCATCGACCATATCAAAGTTTTTTTTCATCACATCACGAACACGAACCACTTTTTTTTCAGGACTCATTACAGCGCCTCCTCTACAACATCGGTCAACTTTTGAATCTGGCTAGTCACCCCTACCGCGTCTTCCACATCGATCTGGAAGGCAATGCCGGTACCGGGTGAGATATCAAACTCACCTACATCACGTATTTTTTCCAGTATATGCCGGCTCAGATGCTCTTCCACTAAGAACAGGATGACATCCCGTTGCGTCTCCAGCGACAACCCGAAAAAGGTTTTGCTGATAGCCAGCCCCTCCCCGCGGGCATTATTGATAACTGTCGCCCCGGTCGCACCAGACTCCCGCGCTGCCTGCATGACTTTATCGGTTTTAACATCATCTACAAATGCGATTATTAGTTTGAAATGCATATGCACCTCCCGGTTATATATACCCATGAATATTTATTAATATGAATCACTTCTTATATTCCTCTGTCAAAATTTTCCTGACCTTATTTTGTTTGGTGCGCCACACTGAAAGTTGCGCATAACCCATTACTGAAATCATCGGAAATAAACTGGCAAAAGCAATCAAACCAAAGCCGTCAATCAGGGCGCTTCTACCCGGAACGGTTTCCGCCAGCCCCAGACCTAAAGCGGCCACTAAAGGCACGGTAACTGTGGAGGTCGTTACCCCGCCGGAATCATACGCCAGCGGCACAATTAATTTAGGCGCGAAAAAAGTCTGTATGACGACGATGACATAACCGCTGATAATAAAATAATGAATAGGCGCACCAATGACAATACGATAGGTGCCCAGAGAAATTCCGATGGCTACACCCAGTGCCACAGCGATGCGTAAGCCCCAGACACTTACCGTACCCGCCGACACCTCGTTGGCTTTAATCGCCACCGCAATCAAGGCAGGCTCGGCGATCGTGGTACTGGCACCAATCGCGAAAGCAAACAGATACACCCAGTAATAATCAGACCACTGCAACGCACCTGTAGACAAACGAACACTGTCGATAAAAACAGGGTCGGTAAGCTGCTCGGCCATCATCCTTCCGGCTGGAAAAAGTGCCTGCTCCAGTCCCAGCAGAAAAAAGGTAATGCCCAGCAAGACATAGAACATCCCTATTAACACTTTTTTCAGATTAGTAATGCGCTTACGTATCACCAGAAACTGAAAGCCGAAAATAATGACCGCAATCGGCAAAACGTCAAACAGCGTTGAGATAAACAGGCTAAAAAAATCTGTCAGCCAATGCATTAAATAATTATCCCGAATGCCAGAACGAAAATAATGGGTAATAAAGAAGCGAACGCAATCAGACCAAAACCATCCAGCATCGGACTACGACCACTAATCGATGAGGCCAGTCCAATACCCAACGCTGTCACCAGCGGTACAGTAATCGTAGAGGTGGTCACCCCGCCCGAATCATAAGCAATACCTATAATTTCTTCCGGCGCAAAAGCAGTCATAATAATCACCATGGTGTAACCCATCATAATCATGTAATGAATGGGCCAGTTTTTCAGTATGCGCAACACCCCGATAACTATCGCTACTCCTACCGACAGAGCGACGGTTAAACGCAGACCGGTGGAATAACTGTTCATGGCATCGATATTGTTTTCGATATGGTCGGCTTGCGCTGCAACTTTAGCTGCCTCATTGGCAATCGCAATCAACGCCGGTTCCGCCACCGTTGTGCCGAAACCCAGGGCAAAGGCAAAACTCAGCAGCCAGAATATGCTGCCCTTGCGGGCAAAAGCGTGGGCCATGGCTTCGCCAATCGGAAACAGCCCCATCTCCAGACCATAGACAAAGAAGGTCAGCCCGATGACAACAAAAAACACACCGGTAAGCAGGACTGAGACGTTTTCCAGCGGCTGCTGCAAAACCACGAGCTGAAAAAACCCGATAACCAGAATAATCGGCAGCAGGTCGCGCAAGCTGCCCAGCATCGAATTCAAAAAAGCGACGAGTGATTTATTCAAAAGCCCACTATCTTCATTAGTTAAAAAGGTTTACTGCCAGAAGGAGATTAAACACCACTCACCGCTATTGCAATCAATAAGTCAGAGTTTGCTGTTTTAAATCACGCGGATTTTAGTCATAAGTGCGCCACGTCCGTTTTATGCAGCTAGTGCCATTTCAGTATAAACCTCTTCAGGCGTTCTAAAGCCAAGTAATTTACGAGGCCTCTGGTTGAGGCGAGTTTGAATTTCGACTACTTGTTCTTCGGTCACTTTATCCAGTGGTTGGCCTTTAGGCAAGTACTGACGAATAAGTCCATTGTGATTCTCATTGAGTCCTCTCTCCCATGAATGATAGGGCTGGGCGAAATAGGTCTTTACATCAAGTGCTTCGGCAACACGCTCATGGAAAGCAAACTCTTTGCCGTTATCAAAGGTGATCGTATGCAGTTCATCACGGTAGGGTGTTAGCAGAGCCTGTAAATTAAATTGTGTAACTCCCCATTATTAACTACCTTCCCTATAGAGGAATAATAATGGAGAAC
>JAVVEE010000076.1:0-11480 GCA_032251315.1 Gammaproteobacteria bacterium | reverse complement strand
GTGGGTAAAATCTTGAGCCGCAATAGATGCGCCAGAAACCGAGCATCGGTCGCATCATTGGTGTATTTGATGCCGTTGTATTGTTGAATCGCCAGAGTGTTGGCCAGATGTACCGGATAACCTTTATCCATCAGACCATCAACCAGCCAGTACCAGTTGTAAGTGGATTCGACAACGACCCCGCTAATATCGTCCCGAAATGGCATGAGGTGAAGCTGGATCGCATCAAGGTCATTATCCAGACGTTTTTCGCTGATTAGTCGATCATTGTCATCAATTAGTGAAATCAGATTATTGTTGCTGTGTAAGTCAATTCCGCAGTAAAGTTGCATGAGTCGTCTCCTCTGTGGATGGTAAGCCCATTCAAGTTTATCTCTGGATGCCTCCGTAGGGGAGGCGACGACTTATGATTTTCAGTGTCAATTCACTGTGTTCAATGAGTGTCAACAAACGCTGGCGCCATCTGCAATCAGCCGTGATTAATAATGATTGATGGGCAAGGAAGTATAAATAATGCCCCGCGCCCTTTAATGTTTGATTGTTTGTAAGTAATTAAACCACCTGACCCGCGCACCAGCCTGACGACCATGCCCACTGGAAATTGTAACCACCCAGCCAGCCGGTCACGTCGACCACTTCACCGATAAAATACAGTCCACTTGATTTTTTGGATTCCATAGTTTTCGATGAAAGCTCATCACAGTCCACGCCGCCCAGAGTGACTTCTGCGGTGCGGTAACCTTCGGTGCCATTGGGTTTGATCTGCCAGTGTTGCAGTTGTTGAGCGATTTCCTGAGTACGTGTTTGTGATAATTCCTGCAAAGGTTTTTCGATCAGGACTTCACTGAGTAAAACCGGGATCAGGCGTTTGGGTAGAATTTCATTGAGTACGGTTTTTAATTTCAGGTTGGGCTGTTTAGCCTGTCGGGCATTGAGCAGGGCCACTACATCGACATCCGGCAGCAGATTGATGCTGACGGTTTCGCCCGGCTGCCAGTAGGAGGAGATCTGGAGAACGGCCGGACCACTGATGCCGCGATGGGTGAACAGAATGTTTTCCCGGAACTGGATACGCTCGTTGCTGACGATGCAGTCCACCGAAATGCCGGAGAGTTCCGCCAGCAGGCCCTTATCATGCGGTTGCAGGGTGAACGGTACCAACCCCGCGCTGGTTGGCCAGAGGTGATGACCAAACTGTTCGGCGATTTTAAAGCCCAGTGGGCTGGCGCACATTTTTGGAATCGACAGGCCGCCGCTGGCGATGACTAACGAGGCGCTGTGAAATTTTCCCTGCGTGGTATTGGTAATAAAAACGTCGTCTTTTTTTTCGACTTTGTTTATTTCGCAGTTCAGCCGAATTTTTACTTTCACTTTTTCACATTCAGCGAGCAGCATATTAAGAATGTCTTTGGCGCTGTCATCGCAGAACAGCTGGCCGTGGTCGCGCTCGTGGTAGGCAATCTGGTGGGCGTTAACCAGGGTGATGAAATCCCATTGCGTATAGCGGCTGAGTGCCGACTTGCAGAAATGTGGATTGTGCGAAATAAAATTGTCGGCACTGACATCCATGTTGGTGAAATTACAGCGGCCGCCGCCGGACATCAGAATTTTTTTACCGGCCTTGTTGGCGTGATCCAGTACCGTGACTTTGCGCCCGCGCTTGCCGGCTTCGATGGCGCACATCAAACCCGAGGCGCTGGCGCCGATAATTAATACATCTGTTTGAATAATTTTTTCAGACATGGAGACAACCATGCCTAACGCAGTTTTCGTACGCGATATTTGCGACCTTTTATTTTACCATCGGATAGTGCTTTTAATGCCTGACTGGCGATAGCACGTTTCACAGCGACATAGGCGATGGTATCAAACAGGTCGATTTTTCCAATCTGTTTTCCGGGAAGTTTATTGTCCGCGGTTAATGCACCCAGTATGTCGCCGGGTCGAATTTTGTCTTTGCGCCCGCCGTTAATGCACAGCGTGACCATGGGCGGAGTGAGGGTGAAGGCGTCGCCGCTTTCAAGCGATGCGAGCTCCTCAATCTGCACGGGACCGTTTTGGTATTCCTGTATGGCATTGACTTTGGGTGACTCAGAGGCCATGAATAAACTCAGCGCCAGACCTTCATTACCGGCGCGGCCGGTGCGCCCGATGCGGTGGATATGTATTTCCGGGTCGGGTGAGAGTTCGAAATTAATTACCGCCTGCAAATCTTTAATGTCCAGTCCGCGCGCGGCCACATCGGTGGCGACAAGTATCGAGCTACTCTTGTTGGAAAACTGTACCAGCACCTGATCGCGTTCCTTCTGCTCAAGGTCGCCATGCAGGGCGAGCGCGTGAAAACCCTGCTGCCATAATTCATCAGCCAGTTCCTGGCACTGCTGTCTGCGGTTGCAGAAGATTACACTCGATTCGGGGCGGTAATGTTTTAACAGCGCGACCAATGCCTGGCTACGCTGGCCTTTTTCTATTTCGTAGAAGAGCTGTTTTATTTTTGTGTTGTCGTGCAAGGTTTCGACCTGGATATCCAGAGGATTATTCTGCACGGCTTTGCTGATTTGTTTGATGCCCGCAGGGTAGGTGGCTGAAAACAGCAGGGTCTGTTTCTGTTTCGGCATTATCGCGATGATGCGCATGATGTCATCATAAAAGCCCATGTCCAGCATGCGATCGGCTTCATCCAGTACCAGCATTTTCAGGCTGTCGAGTTTTAGGCTGCCCTTTTGCAGATGCTTGAAAATGCGCCCGGGCGTGCCGACGACGATGTGCGGCTGATGTTCCAGTGAAGCCAGCTGCGGGCCTAAGGGGGTGCCACCGCACAGGGTAAGAATTTTGGTGTTGGCTATGGGCCGGGCCAGGCGGCGAAGTTCCTTGCTGACCTGATCGGCCAGTTCGCGCGTCGGGCACAGCACAAGCGCCTGAGTCTGGTAGGTGTCTGCATCCAGCCGGTGCAGCAGGCCAATGCCAAAGGCGGCGGTCTTGCCGCTGCCGGTTTTGGCCTGTGCCTGAACATCCCGGCCGTTCAAAATCGCGGGCAGGCTCTGGGCCTGAATCGGGGTCATGGAATGGTAGCCCAGCGATTCCAGATTGGTTAAAAATTCAGCCGACAGGGGCAGTGTTGAAAAGTCAGTGGTGGTCACGAAAAGTTGTCTTTGAGTGTGTGAAAGCAGCACTATGATAACAGGGATTGGCGGTCAGGAGGCTGTCGGATTAAGGATGCATTGGCTGAGGGCTTCGGCATCCGTACAAGTGGCACAATATGCAGCTACAAAAAAAGCGACCTTTAGGTCGCTTTGTTGCATCACTCAGCCGGTTTTTTAAAGATGACGCTATTCAGCTGGCTTCACTATAGGGTGACAGCATCAACAGCAGCGTCTGGGCATGTTCGGCGGCGGTGCGTCCAAGGTCGGTTAGATAACCGCCATCCACCTGAGTAATCATGCCTTTCTGGTGCAGGCGTTTAACCGCTTCAATGGTGCCGGGGTTGGCATTCCGGTGTACCTTGATACCCTGTTGCGTGCTTTCCAGGTTGTAGCGAATGAGTACATCCATCTCTTGAATTTGTTCGGGAGAGTAGGGCATAGCGCAACCTCTTAGGGGAAAATAGTCGTGGTGACAGAAGCTGTTTATCTTGACCGAAACCCGCCTTTAAATCAATTGTTACTATTGAGTTACATGGAAAGGATACCCTTCAATCAAGACGCGCTGAGAACACATCCGTGTACGCTCGGCAGCAGCATCCCTGCTGCTGACGGTCTTGATTGAAGGGTATCCTTTCCATGCGTTTTGTTAGTGCATCTCTTTATACCTACAATATGTAGAGTTTTTTCTGCCTCACGATAGTCTGATTTTTTGCATGTGAATTGGGACGAGTTTGATTTAGCTCCGGTTAAAGTGCATCATTCTCTGCATAATGCATTATTTTTGCCGAGTCATATCATGCCATTGAATATTGATAAAAGAAGTGTTGCCTTAGCCATTCCGCCACTGTTGCGGCTGGCATTCCGGCCACTGTTTCTCGGTGGCACACTGTTTTCCATCATCGCCATCAGCTGGTGGGTTTATTTCTGGCTGAATCCCTTCAACTGGTCACCGCACGGAGGACCGGTCTGGTGGCACGGGCATGAAATGTTATTCGGATTCGGCGCCGCCATTGTGGTAGGTTTTCTGCTGACCGCAGTACAGACCTGGACAGGAGTGATCGGTGTCAGGGGTAAGCCGCTGGCGGTACTGGCCTTAAGCTGGTTGTTCGGGCGACTGCTGTTAGCCTTTGGCGTAGATTTGCCCGGCAGCATTATTGCCATCGGGGATGTCACTTTTCTACTGCTGGCGGTAATCGCCATGGCCTATCCGGTGATAAAAGCCCGACAATGGCGCAATTTAATGTTTGTGCCGCTGCTGCTGGTTTTGGCCCTGCTGAACGCGGCTAGCCACTGGGCAGTTATCACTGAACAGGCTCAGTTAGCCACGCAGGCACTGCATGGCACGATAATGGTGTTTGCCCTGATTATTTCCATTGTCGGCGGGAGGGTCATTGCTGCATTTACCGCCAATACCACCGGTTGCCAAAGAGCACGCCCCATCCAATGGCTGGACACGGTTAGCATCACGAGCATTATTTTGATGCTGATAATGGCCTTTTTCGGTTTCGCCAATGTGTCCTCAGTACTACTGCTGATTATTTCAGTTATAGCCGCGCTGGCGAATGGCGGGCGCTTTCTGCGCTGGGGTATTCAACACAGCGGTAGCGATCCGCTGTTATGGTCACTGCATCTGGCTTATGCATTCATCCCTGTGGGCTTTCTTTTGATAGCGCTGCACAGCATTGGCCTGATGGATAATCTCAGCGCAGCACTGCACGGTATCACGGTGGGCGCCATCGGTGGTATGATTCTGGCGATGATATCGCGGGTGACATTAGGGCACACTGGGCGAGGGCTAACGCCGCCTCACCTGATATCACTGGCGTTTATCTGCATTCTTCTGGCCGCAGTGGTTCGGATTGTATTGCCGGCCTGGCTACCGCAGCTGAACAGCTGGGGCATCGGCATTGCAGGTGTGCTCTGGGTGCTGGCCTACGGTATCTATTTTTATTATTACGCGCCGATGCTGGTGAGCGCACGCGTCGATGGCGGTTTAGGTTGAATTGCTGGAGTCGCGGAGTTCAGCTCAGTGGTTAAAGCTTAATCCAGATCAAGAATAGTTATGGATTTCGGTATTAAGGTGTATGCTTATTTGAATGTTTTATGAGGGTAATGATATGGGTTGTTGTGGCAGTTGTGGTGGTCAGGATGCTGACAAATCAGAAGAGCAGGTGAATGATGAAAATCAGGCATCAGCGCAAGATCAGGAATCGGATAAAGCACAGGAACAGGTAGCAGAGAAAGACTAGATATAACTATTTGCTGACACAAAACCGGCCGTTTTTAAACGGCCGGTTTTGGTTTTAAAAACTGGATTACAGTATGGGCATCAACTAGCAACTGTAATTTTCCGGCGTTACTGATCTTTCATATCCTTCTCATTTTCCACGTTGCCCGTCTTTTCCGAATCTTTCTGATCGTCCATTTCTTCCGGGTTTTTCCAGTTGGCGACAGTGATCACGCGTTGCGGGAAAGGAATTTCTATGTCGTCACGTCTAAAGGCTTCGACAATGGCAAAGTTAAAGTCGCTGGTGACATTAAGTTTCTCATCAATATTGTGAATGAAAAATCGCAACTCAAAGTTCAGTGAGCTATCACCAAAACTACGGAACAGTACTTTTGGTTTTAAAAGTTGTGGATGATCTTTCATCACCAGAGGATGGTTGTTGGCAATTTCCAACAAAACATCACGTACCTTTTCGACATCGGAGCCGTAACCAACGCCTACCGGAATAGTGACTCGCCCATACGGGTCCCGTAGCATCCAGTTGGTGACTTTGGAGGTGATGAGTTCCGAGTTAGGTACAATGACATCGGCCCTATCAAAAGTTTCGATTTGGGTGGAGCGGATATTAATGGCTTTAACATAACCCTCGGTATCACCCGTGATAATCCAGTCGCCGCGACGAACCGGCCGCTCGAATAAAAGGATGAGTCCCGAAACAAAGTTGTTGACGATGTTTTGCAGACCAAAACCAATGCCGACCGAAAGCGCACCTGCAATAATAGCAATGTTCTGCATCTGCACACCGGCGACAGAAAGCGCAATGAGTATGGCAACGCCCACGCCCAGATAACCGATCAGAGAGGCCACGGCTTCACGTGCACCCCGATCCAGACGAGTGTATTTCAAGCCGTAGGGAAGCATTTGAACCTTAATGTAACGGGTCAGGTTTAATACGACGGCGTAAGCCAGAATTCCACCGGCCAGCAGGGTAGGGGTTACAGTGAGTGAACCAACTTGAAAGCCTTCGGTGAGGTAAGTGGTGATGACTGCCAGCCAGGGGTCGGTGAGCCGCCATATATTTAATGCCAGCAGGACGAAGCCGCCCCACAAAACTGTAAAGATAATGATGCGTACCCAGATCAGTCCCGGAAATTGATCGCCTTCCTTCAGGTCTGCACGCCGCCGGAGATTTTTCTGCCAGCCATGCCTTCCCTCATCAAGACCATCGCACAGGTCTTTGATGAGACGATGAATTAGTAGAGTAAGGCCAAGGCTTAGAGAAGTCGCCAGTAATCCACTGACAACAAAGAATGAAAGATTGCGATAACCGGCGAGTTCAGCGATCAGGCTGATGCTCAAAATCAGGCTGAGAAACAGGCGTGATCGCCGCGACAGAATCGACCATGAAAACAGCCGTACCATCCACAGCAGGGAGATCAAATTAATGATGAGGATGATGCTATAGATGCCCCGGTTTAAATAATAAACCGCCTCGCTCATGCCTGCCCGGAACTCGCCGGTGAATAAAAGAAAACCGATAACGATCAGGGTCAGGAGCACTTTCAGTTTTCGGGCAAAACGTCTTGATAGCTCATCCGGGTGGGTAAGGTATGTCTGCGCGGGTGGCGCCGGGCTGAGCAGAATATTGATCAAAACAATCAGGCTGAAATAAATGCCCAAAATGTAGCTGGTTTTAGTTAAGAACGGGAGTGGGCTTAGTGGTAGCGTAATACTAAAAAAAGCGGCGGTGGTGGCTATAGGCAGTAAAAAAGGTAAAGCGCCAGCCAGACTAGTGCGTACAGCGAGACCGAAGCCGTAAACGCTGTCTTCAGTCTGTGTTGGTCTCGGGGTAATGGTGCTGAGCTTCCGCTTCAGAAATACCCCCATGAGCATGCTGCCGCCGGCTAATAAAATAAGCGCAAGGAGCTGCTTCTGGCTGATTGATTTGAGTTGGTACTGGGCGTGCAAAAAATCAATGCTGTCCCGCCAGGCGACGGCAGGCGCTTTTAAGTTCTCCTCGATGACGGTAATGATATCAGGTGAGCGCGCAGAAAGCTGCTGGGCCAATATGCTTTGCTGTAGCTGATTGATAGACTTGATCAGGTCCTGGCTTTGCAGCTGTAGCAGCTTACAGCTGGAAAGCTGTTTGTCCAGCGCCTTCTGCTGCGCGGTTAAGCTGTTGCGTTTTTTGATCACCTCAGGGCTTTCCCTTGTCACAGGTTCGCCCAGCGTCGCCAGATCTTCGGTGACCTTAAGTAACTGCGCCTCGGCATCAGCAATACACTCCTGTGCTCTGCTCCTGATCTGGTTCAGCGCTTTTATATCACTGGAAAGCGTATCGATATTAGCCTTGTCAGAGAGCGAATTTTTAACTTTGGCTTCCAGGTTTTTAATGCTGGTCGTAGCTTCTGACAGCCATTCACTGTAATTAATTTCATTGGCGTGTGCCACCGAGGGTGCGGCAAGCAATATCAGCGTCGTAAAGAACAGTGTGGTAAAAGCTGAATAAATGCAGGCGGGTGTGTGGTACTTCTGAGCCATTGCTTATCTCGTTGTGGTTATTCCGGAAGTCTGGGAACTATATTTTATAAACCAGTTTGTTTTATGCAATCATCGGTCAAATGGTTGATCAGGTTCTGGATAGACAAATTTTTAACATGGTTTCAGACCGGCTCAATTATAGTGGAAAAGGCGATGAACTTGCTCATTTTTGAGCTCCCTTTCTGATGCTTGTAAACGGGCATTTGACAGCCTGGACTCAATTTAATTCAGCAGTTTTATTGCAGCAGATTTTCGTCTATCGTATGGAAGTGGTCAGCGGTATCTATCAGCGCCCTGGCGGTGAGCGCTGGTACGCCGTAGACTTCTGTATAGACCCGGTAATCGGATTTTATCTTCTTCAAAAGCAGCTCGAAATCACCGTCACCGGATAATAATATAACCACATCCACCTCCTTCGAAATATCCATAATATCTATGGTAATGCCCACGTCCCAGTCGCCTTTGGCGGAGCCATCACTGCGCTGGATATAGGGCTTGAGTTTTACCGTGAAGCCAATGTGTTTGAGAGCGTTCTGAAACTTGCGCTGCTGCTCATCATCGCGATCAATGGCATAGGCGGTGGCGCTTACGATTTCCCCCTGTCGGCTCACAGCCTGCCAGAACTTACGATAATCGAACTGGCGACCAAAGCTATCGCGGGTGGTGTAATAGATGTTCTGCACATCGACAAAAATAGCAATTTTCTTCACGCGGGAGCCTGCTGCAAGGTGTTTGTTTTCCTGCGCAGCTTAGCATAGCCGTTTCCTGTCTCATTCGCTGTGGTTTTTTGATGAGTAACATACTATTGAGTTACATGGAAAGGATACCCTTCAATCAAGACGCGCTGAGAATACATCCGTGTACGCTCGGCAGCAGCATCCCTGCTGCTGACGGTCTTGATTGAAGGGTATCCTTTCCATGCGTTTTGTTAGTAAATCGCAGACCATAAAAAAGCCCGAAGATAAAATCAACGGGCTTTCTATGGTATTGCTGTGAGTCTTGTCTATAGAATATCTATGGTTCGAGCTCGAATCTGAACTAGATCAGACCCGTTCAGTATCGGTTAACGTCCCCGCTGCTGATTCTGTCCCGTGCTGGCACCACGTCTGGAGCTGTTCTGACTATTCCAGGACGATGCCGTTTTGTTTTGCGGCGCAGGTTTTCGCCCACCCTGCTGGTTGCCACGACCGCGGTTGATAGGCTCTGCTCTAATCGAAGGATCAGGTTCATAACCTTCAAATACTACTTTAGGAATGTCGCGTTTTAACAGACGCTCGATATCTTTCAGCAGTTTCAGCTCATCCACGCACACCAGTGACATGGCTTCACCTTCGTTGCCGGCACGACCGGTACGACCAATACGATGGACATAATCTTCCGGAATGTTGGGCAGCTCGTAATTGACCACGTGCGGTAGCTGGTTAATGTCCAGACCGCGTGCAGCGATGTCGGTGGCCACCAGTACACGTACCTTGCCGGATTTGAAATCGGCCAGTGCCTTGGTGCGCGCACCCTGACTCTTGTTGCCGTGAATCGCGGCGGCGGTAATGCCGTCGGTATTGAGCTGTTCAGCCAGACGATTGGAGCCGTGTTTGGTGCGACCGAATACCAGCACCTGTTGCCAGTTATTCGAGCCGATCAGAAAAGAGAGTAGTTCGCGTTTGCGGCTTTTATCTACCGGGTGCACCACCTGAGTAATGCGTTCTGCGGTGGTGTTGCGTTGTGCTACTTCCACCAGCGCCGGCGTTCTCAGCAGTTCATTAGAGAGCTTTTTAATCTCATCGGAGAAAGTCGCTGAGAACAGTAATGTCTGTTTCTGTTTGGGTAGCAGTGCCAGCAGTTTGCGGATATCACGTACAAAACCCATGTCGAGCATGCGGTCAGCTTCATCTAGCACCAGAATCTCTACGTTTGAAAGGTCGACGGTTTTTTGACCAACGTGATCCAGTAATCGACCGGGTGTGGCCACAAGGATATCCACGCCACTGCGCAGCTTCTGTATTTGCGGATTGATTTTTACCCCGCCAAAAACTACGGTCGATTTTAGCGGCAGATATTTACCATACACATCAACACTTTCTTCAACCTGTGCCGCAAGCTCACGCGTCGGCGTCAGTACCAGCGCACGAACATTGCGTCGGCTATTTTCAGGTCTGGCGAATGCCATCAGGCGTTGTAACAGTGGCAGGGTAAAGCCGGCGGTCTTGCCGGTACCGGTTTGCGCGCCGCCCATAATGTCCCGTCCTTCAAGGATGAGTGGGATGGCTTGCTGTTGTATAGGTGAGGGGGTAGTGTAGCCTTTTTCGGATACAGCACGGAGTAATTCGGCTCTAAGGCCGAGGGATTCAAATGACATATATTAATTTTCTCTTGGGATCAGCCCACCCAATTCATACGATTCGGGATGGTCTAGGCGGAAACATATTTAGTTTCGGGGTGAATCTGGAAAGATTACCGCGGTGAAAAGAGGTGCAGACCAAAGAGCACCGGATTTGAGCAGGTATTATACCTGATATTTTGTTAAAAAGGACAAGTCATGCGTTGAGGCGCTAATAATGGCGTTATCCGAATATATTCCTGATCGTAAAAGTTGCGGCTGGTAACCAGCCGCAATATCAAATAAAGTGTGGGGGTTTTAAGCAGGAAAACAGTTACACTGCAAATGTCTGCATATTCTTCTGGTTTTTGTCAGTATTCTTTCTGCTAATGGCCATGTAATATTTGTAGCGCGAATTAATTTTTAAATTTTAAATGTGAGAAGAAATATTATGACTACAGGAACAGTTAAATGGTTCAATGAATCCAAGGGTTTCGGCTTTATTACCCCCGCCGATGGCAGCAAAGATGTTTTTGTTCACTTTTCCGCTATCGCTAGCGAAGGTTTTCGTACTCTCGCAGATGGCCAGCAAGTGAACTTTGAAGTAGAAGACGGTCCTAAAGGTCCGCAGGCAGTAAATGTTCAGGTTTAATTGTACTGTTTATTTATGCCAGTGATAAACCCCGTTTCACTTGCGGGGTTTATTTTTTTAAGACAAGAGGAGTTTCAAGTTGAAAAGATTATTTGTTGGCGGTTTGCCGGCCAGTACTACTGAGGAGTCGTTTCTGGAATTATTTAATCAGTTTGGCAAGGTGCACTCGTACAAGTTGGTGAAGGACCTTTTTTCAGGCACCTGCAAAGGTTTTGGATTTATCGAAATGGAAGGCCATGAAGCACGCGCCGCGATTGCCGGTCTTGACGGTAAATCTTTTGAAGGAAATACCCTGAAAGTTAATTTTGAAGACGAAAGCAAAAGCAACAAGGGTCGTCGTTAAAATATTATGCAGTGATACTAATATTAGATTTTAAACAGGGAGCCTGTTGCAGACAGTGACACATATACATAATCACTGCTGTCCCGTTAACTGAAACAAAAAAAGCTTAAACCCCAATGAACTGTTATAATGAAAGTACAAACAAACACTATAATAGAAGGAGATTTATGCCTTGGTACATACTAACAAAACGCATGGAAAGGATACCCTTCAATCAAGACCGTCAGCAGCAGGGATGCTGCTGATGAGCGTACACG
>JAVVEE010000075.1:0-11748 GCA_032251315.1 Gammaproteobacteria bacterium | reverse complement strand
GTTTTAGTCGACCGGTGAGTGTACCACTGGCCCACTTTTTACAACGTGGCGCACTTATGACTAAAATCCGCGATATTAACAACGTTCGTGAAATGGATTAATGATCGCGAGGGATTTTGGCGAAGCTGTAAAAAATATGCATAGACATCAAGCTCTATATTAAGCCTGTAAATACCATCAATTCATAGTTGTTGACCGGCATCAGGTCAAGCGACTAGTATCTGACAGCATAGAAAATTATTGCAGAAACGGGTTCAAAAAAAACAAGGATATAAATTTAGTTTTCTATGTTATTAATGCAGATAATGTAAAGCCGATATCAATTTCGGCGAGTACCAAACACGAGAAATTATCTCTATTCATGTAACTAAAAGATAGTTTATTTATTATTGCCGTGGAGTCATATCAGGCAAGAACTCGAAAAGGTGACAGCGTGTGCAGAATAGAATATACCATGTCGGATAATTCAGTATTGAGATGAAAATGAATCAGTGGCATAACTCAGTGTTCGCAACTAATCGATCCAGTCAGAGGGCTGCCTTGTAATGCCTGCCATCAGTGCGCATGATCTCAAGCTTCGCTCCTTTATTAGGGATTTTCGTGCAGAGACAGCAGCACTCTGGTTTCTTTGTTTTTATATATTTATCGAGTATCTCCGGCCTCAGAATATGTATCCTGTTATCGATATCCTGCCCTGGGGCCAGCTGGCCATTGTCGCCAGCGTAGTCAGTGTTTTTCTGACAAGAAGCCGACCGCTTGTTTTTGGTGCGTTGGATAAACTTTTTGTGGTGTTTTCCGTGATAGTGATCCTGTCGAGTGTTTTTGCATGGAGTACTGATGCATCTCTAAAAGACTGGACTGCTTATGCCAGCTGGATACTGATGTATTTTTGTGTGGTGTCGGTACTCACAACCCCTAACCGATTACTGCTGTTTACCATTTTTTTTATCCTCATCAATTTTAAAATGTCCCAGCATGGAGTGCGCGTCTTCGCCATGCGTGATTTTGGTTTTGCGCATTGGGGACTGTCGGGCGCTCCGGGCTGGTTTCACAACTCCGGTGAATTTTCCTTACAAATGGTGATCGCCTTCTCAATGAGTCTGGCTCTACTGTTAGCTCTGCGTGACCAGGTAGAGAGTAAAATACGCTGGTGGATTCTGATATTTTTATTTCCCCTGACCGCGGCGCTATCGGTCATGGGCTCTTCGTCCAGAGGCGGGCAACTTGCCCTGGCCACTGTGATATTGGTGCTTTTATTGAGTGGGCGGCGTATGTGGCGAAACATGGCAGTAATAACAGTAATGATTGTCGCCATGATAAACGTACTCCCGCAGGAGCAGTTAGCCAGGTTCGATTCAATCGGCGAGGACCGAACGTCTGAGTCGCGGCTATTACTTTGGGAGCACGCCATTGAAACAATCAAGTTCAACCCCATGGGTATCGGCTACAATAACTGGGCGGAATACTATGAGACTATTTATCAGCCCGTAAGGTTAGAGGAAATTCATAATACGATTCTTGAGTCATTTGTAGATCTGGGCTATCCGGGTGGCATTTTGTTTCTGATCATGATAATTACGGCCTTTGTTATGAATCGCCGATCCAGAAGAGAGGCATTGGCAATGAATACTGTCGAAGGCAGAACTGTTGCCGCAATTGCATCCGGGCTAAATCTGGGCTTGCTCGGCACCTTTGTGGCAGCAGTTTTTATGTCCGTTTTATTCTACCCCATGTTCTGGCTGGCCTTTGCCTTAACTTCCGCCTTGCGCCATGTCTCGCTGCACAAGCTGAAAGAGATAAAAACTCATGATTCAAACCGCGTGGCTGAAAAACCATCAACAGTTAGTCCAGCTATACCTTCAGTGTATAACTCAGGCCAGTGAATTTTAAATTATGATGCAGGGTGCCAGTCAGAACAAAATCGTTCCTGTTCCAGATAATAATCCGGAGCATTTTGTGGTCATTATCGGGGCGATGAAAAGTGGTACAACCAGTCTGTTTGATATACTGGGACAGCACCCGCAAATCTGTGCCGCGAAAGAAAAAGAACCGAATTTTTTCGTGACGGATAGCGACAGCAAAAAAGTGGATGGTTACCTTGGTTTATGGGCGTGGGATAAGGTCAAGTATAAATATGCGCTTGAATCATCCGTGGCCTATACCAAATTTCCATTTGTAAATGATGTGCGTGAACGCATAATGCGAACGAAACTGGGCGAAAATAAGTTTTATTTGTTTGATGCGAGACCCATTTGCACGCATTGAGTCCAATGTCCGCCATGGTTTATTTGCCGGCTGGGAAAAGTTGCTTGTACTAAAGTGATTTTATACTCCTGATAGTGCTTCAGTTTGAGCAACGTCACTGGTGCGGTAAATGGTTTCATTAAATATATCCTTGATTAGAGCCTTGTAATTGCCGCTTAGGCATGGGTGCTCTTAGCGCTGACAATAGGGTCAGCTATATAGTTTTTATCATTGCTCATGGCTTTTTCTTGCTCAAGTAAATTGCTGATATTGTTTAATGCGTCATCTATCGTGATAAAACAATCGTTGAAAAATAGGTCGGGTTTTCCATAAGGGTCGGTTACGATGGCTTTTTTTCGCGAACACCATAGCCCTAATAAGGTAGCCTGGCTGTGGTCGTGGCTCATCTGATTAAAGTTCTTGAGCTGCCATGGTTCCATGCACACGACCAGGTCATTACTTGAGAATTCAATCGATGTATAAGTGCGAGCCCTATGCTGTTTAAGGTCAATGCCTCGATAAGATGCGATGCTGGCTGCATCAGCATCGGCCAGTGAGCCTTCTGTGGTATCCAGGCCTATCGAGACGGAGTTAATGCCCAGTGCTCTAGCTCTGATCTCTGCATACGGGCTGCGACATATATTGCCTTTACATACAAAGACTAATCGGGTTATTTTTGTCCAGTCTATGTTTTCATATTTGTTAAAACCACCCAGGTGATATTTAATATTCAATATCGAATCAGTCAGTAGCCGAATCCTTCCTGCATGTTTATATTTAAGTTTTAAATCCCGATAGTACTGCTTCACAAATTCTAAACCTGTGCAATATTGAATCAGGCATTCAAGCCCGGAAGGAAAACTCATACGTTTTATGAGGTACCTGTCCGCCTCAGTGATTTTGCTGGAATCAACATAACCCGGCTCAGCAGTTACGGCACCGAGCAATCCTAATTCCTTGATGCAGTTAATATCGCGCATGGTAAAATCTTTTCTTTGTCCATTAGGGTAAGCAAAAACGGGACAGGGATGAGATAGATTATTAACCAGCCTTTTCCATGATCCTGTGATTTCCTCATGTGCCCGTTTATCAGAATAGTTAGAAAGAATTGCATGCGAGGTTGTATGCGGAGAAAATGAGATACCGGATTTTTCGAGTGTTAATGCGTCTTTCCAGCTTAATGCCTGAAAACCGGCTATCGGCATGTGCCTGCCTTCCAGCCCTAGTTCCGTTGCCATATGTCGGAGCGTTTGGTTTAACTCAGTTTCTGAAAGGCTCTTGCACTTATTCCTGAAATCATTCATTGAGTTATATCTTTCTTCAGGGGTGTCGATTTTATAAGTAAAATATTGAGATTTTATTTTTACTGTTATTTGGCTCTTATCCATTTTGTAAAACACATATTTTAGAAATGCATCCCATGGTGGTGACCCGTTATCTATAAACCCGGTAATCAGGAAAATGGTGACAGGGCATTGATGTTTTATAAATATAGGCGCGGCAATTGTTGCCTGATCAATAAAGCCGTCATCAATGGTGAAGGCTATTGCTTTATTTGGTAGCGGGCTGCCGTCATGGATATTTTTAAATACCTCTTCAAGAGAAACAAAATTATATCCTTTGCGAGATAAATAAGTTAATGCCTGGTTTAGGAATTCATCTGAATGTCCATCACAAAGCCTGTCTGGAGTCGCCATTCTGTGCAGCATGAAGATAACTGTTTTGTTTTGTAACCCTGGGAACGCACCGGCTAAATACAGCCATTCCCATGCATAAATTATTACTTTTTTTAGACTGTACTTCATATAGAAATAACCCGTTATACTTCTTATAAAATGTTCCATATGGTATTTTAGTCCATTTGTGATTTCGTTCTACCATTGCAATTCTATGTGAACATGTTAGCAATTCTGTGTAAAACTTTGTCTGGTTACATGTTTATTTAAGTGGTTATATTGGACCCAGTTTTTATTCCGCATGAAAAAAATTCTAGTCCTGGATGCAAATCAGCGTAGCGCTCTGGCAACAACTCGTTCGCTCGGAAGGCATTGTGTCGAGGTATTTACCGCGGAAGAAACACCTAACGCGTTAGCGAGTTCTTCGAGGTTTAGTAAACAGCATTTTACTTATCCCTCGCCCAGAATGTATCCTGATGATTTTATTGCCGCGTTAACTCAGCTAACTAAAGATCAGCATATAGATGTTCTTATGCCCATGACTGAACTGACGGTTATGTTGCTGGTTATGCATAAATCTTCATTTCGTGATGTCAGTATTCCATTCTCTGACATGGCCACAATTGAATCTTTTACCAATAAATGCGCGTTAATGAAGACAGCGGAACTTCTCGGAATTGCAGTGCCGCGCACATGGTATGCAGATGATGCAGATAATCTTCCCTGTGATATAGAAACGCTGTCTTATCCAGTGGTAGTAAAACCAGGAAAGTCATGGCTTTTTCACAATAGACAGTGGTCTCGCGTAGCGGTGAGGTTTGCAGAGAGTCCAGGCGAGGTAAAAAGCATTCTTAATGCAGACTGGGCATTCAGGGCACATCCTTTTATGATTCAGGAAAATATTGTGGGCCATGGCGCAGGTGTGTTTGCCATCTATGATCATGGCAGGCTGCTGGCCTTGTTTGCCCACCGTCGTCTGCGTGAAAAACCACCACGTGGCGGTGTCAGCGTATTATCGGAGAGCATCCTGGTTGATCCCGAGCTTGCTTTGTATACTCGCAGGTTGTTAGAGCATGCCTGCTGGCATGGGGTCGCCATGGTTGAGTTCAAGATCGCCCATGACGGTACGCCCTATTTAATGGAAATCAATACACGTTTCTGGGGTTCCTTGCAGCTTGCTATCGATGCCGGGATTGATTTTCCCTATATGCTTTACCAGCTGGCCTGCGACGAGCGGGCGGATCAGGTTGGTGATTATAAAATCGGAATAAGGTTGCGTTGGCTGCTGGGTGATCTGGACAATCTATATCTAACGCTAAGAAATAGTCGCATTGCTACAGGAATTAAAATCAGTGCAGTCATGCGCTTTTTTGCACCATCGCCGGCGCGCACCAGGCATGAGGTAAATCGAATAAGTGACTTAAAACCATTCTGGTATGAATTTCGGCAATACCTGCGTGATATCGCAGTATTTAAATCTAACCGGTGAGCTGAGATCATGGTTTTATGTTGCGCCTTGCGAGCAGTACCACTACGGCATGACTGCAAAGGAAGCACGAAAACAATGCTTAGCACACCTGGTGTGCTGATGAAAACAGCGCCAGGCACACCACTGTTCTTTCGGTATGCTTTTAAAGAGGGAGTCAGGACGCCGCATGAGCAATAACTCGACATCTCAAATTAAACAGGTTTTATTGAATCCAGTGACAGTGTTTTGTGAAAAACACCCACATGCTGCGGCTGATAAAATATCTCAGATCAATAAACTCCGGCAACACGCGCAGACTTTAAAAAAACAAAAAAGAACAGTCCGAACCCAAACAAAAATCATTTCCCGCAAGATAGGCGAGGCTAAAAGAAATAACCAGCCTGTAAATGAGTTCATACAGTTAATGCAGGAGCAAACTGCCCAGCTCAGGAACTGCGAAGCGGAACTGGATAATATTAATAAGCAGATTATGGAATTTGTTGCCATCAGTGAAGACAATGCCTTGCCTGTTGCCGAAAAGAAGGATGCGACCATAAATGAGCGATATATCGCGACTGTCGAAAAATCTGAACAGCTAACAATATGTGAGATGCATAATGAGAGCCAGGCGTGGGATGACTATGTAGCGAAACATCCTGCGTCTACCATCTATCATCTGTTTAAATGGCGAAAGGTACTACAAAAAGCATACGGAATTGAGAGTTTATATTTGTATGCACATGATAATGAGCAGCATATTGTGGGTGTACTACCCTTGGCGCGGCTCAAGAGTCGCCTGTTCGGCGACATGTTCGTGTCCATGCCATATTTTCAGCGCGGTGGTGCCATTGCCGATCATCCTCAGATTGAAGCGGCGCTGATGCACGCCGCCAATAAGGAAGCCGCTCGACAGGGGGTCGAATATATTGAGTACCGTGATGATATACGACGAACAGATATCCCGGTGCAATTGAATAAAGTGAATATGGTTTTATCATTGCCGCATTCGCAGGATGTGCTGTGGAGCGGCTTTACTGCAAAACTGCGTGCCCAGATAAAACGACCACAACAGTTAATGCCGCAGGTGCTGATCGGTGGCAGGGAATATCTGGATGATTTTTATCAAGTTTATTCACGCAATATGCGCGATCTGGGTTCGCCTGCACACAGCCGGTTACTGGTGAAAAATATTATTGATAGCTTTCCTGACAGGAGCTGGATTGTGGTCATACGACTGAACAATATACCCGTTTCCGCGTGCCTGTTATTGGGTCATACAAACACGATGGAAATTCCGCTGGCATCGACTATCCGTTCAGCTAACCCGTACAGCATGAATATGCTGTTGTACTGGGAAGTATTGAAACTGGCCGTCTCGCAGGGCTATGATTATTTTGATTTCGGCCGCTCGAGTATAAATGCGAACACCTACCGCTTCAAACAACAATGGGGCGCTCAGCCGAAACAGTTGTACTGGCATTACTGGCTTGGCAGCAGCATTGAGCAGCCATCATTGACGCCATCAAATCCTAAATATGCGCTAGTTATATATCTATGGAAAAAGCTCCCGGTGAAGCTCACTCAATGGCTGGGACCATTAATTGTAAAAAATATTCCATGAGCACGGTCTACACGGATATTAATCAGTACTTATAAAGTGAAGAATTAGATCGCTCGGCGAATTTTTGCTAAAACATAAAAAAATCGCTCATAAATGTACTGCGTTCGGAAATCGAGAAATGTGAGCTTGTGCCGAAGAGGCGTTAACGGAGGCTGTATCTATCAGGCCCAGTGATTGCAAAACACTTTCCGTGGTTGCAAACTCAAAGTCTGACAGCAGCCTGCATAAACGGTTTTCGCATTTATCCAGATTATTATAGTGACGAAAACGAGAAGCCCAGTTGGTGCTCACTCTGGGCTGGGCAGGATCGATCTCCCAGGGGTGTAAATAAAAAATAAAGGGTTGCTGCAGGCGATTAATCTGTGACAGGCCTGCACGGGTGACGGCGTAAGGGTAAAGGCGAAAATAACCGCCACCGGCAACGGGTAAACGGTACTTCAGTAAGGTCGCTGTGGATAACGGGAATTCAACCAGTGATTGTCCATTCGGGGTCTGCATGCGATGAGGAAAGACTGGCGCATTAGCTATGCCATAGCGATCATGTCGCACCGGAAAGATGCTGGAGTCATAATCAAATCCGGCCTCGGCAAGGACGTCAAGTGCCCAGCGAGAACGATTGGTAATGGAATAGCTGGCCGCACGATAGCCGCGCACCGGCGTCTGTATAATGTCTTCCAACAGATATTTTGAACGCAGTGTCTCCTCGCGAAAAACCTCCGGACTCTGGTTGTAGATCAGCTGATGACTGAAACCGTGACAGGCAACCTCGTGGCCCCGATGGGCGATTTCCCTGACCAGGGCAGGCGCACGTTCGGCGACCCAGCCCAGAACAAAAAAAGTGGCCTTGACCTCGTGCGCATCGAACAGATCCAGTATACGCCGGGTATTATTTTCTACCCGTAGAGGGTAGTTATCCCAGTCATGATAATGAATGTTTTTGGCAAATGCGGAGACGTGGAAATAGTCCTCCACGTCAACGGTCAGCGCGTTGCGGATGGTCATCTTAGAGGTCTCCGGTTAATCCTGGCTCAGGGCTCGGGGCTGTAGTAGCCATAGTAATAACCGCCGCGGTTTGAGATGCCTTCGCTTTTGTTCATCACCAGGTTGGTCGCCTTCTCAGCGGGAATCATTTCCAGTGCCTCCCTTACCAGCATCTGAGGTGTAGTGCCTGACTCAATAACAAAGACAATCTGTCCAACCAGACCGGCGAGTACCTGTGTTTGCGGCGTCGGTAAAAGCGGTGGCCCGTCAAAAATAATGACACGGTCATCATAACGAGAGGCCAGCTCAGAAACAAAATCAGACATTTTCTGACTGGCCAGCAACTCAGTGACGTAGTCGTTGCCCTTGCCGGCGCTGATGATGCATAACTCAGGAATGTCAGTGCGCAACAGTACATCGCCAACAGACAGACTGTCGCTTTCGAGCACATCTACCAGGCCGCGTTTATCCTCAAGGCCAAACATGCAAGTAATGCCGTGCTTGTTGACGTCGCAGTCAACCAGCAACACCGTATGATCTTTTTCCTGCGCTATGGACAGGGCGAGATTGGCCGCAGTATGCGTTTTACCTTCGCCGGGAATGGAACTGGTCACCAGAATAAGATTTCCCTGATCAACGAGCGAGGCCGTCTTGCCAAATGCATTGGCCAGTAAGGGGCGCTTAATTCTACGATATTCATCGGAAAAACTTTCCCGCAGCCGACTCCCCGGCACCAGCATATTGGCCTCTTTCAGGAGATCCTTTACAGCAACACACATAGGCCCGTCGAATTTCGATTTTAAATCCGCATGAGAGGCATTTTTCTTCATGAAAAAATCATGTTCGACACTGTCAGAAACATCGCTGGATGCCATTAATGCTGCTATTGTTGCCTGTTTGTCTTTGCTGTTATTCATATCAATATTTTATAAATAGTACCACCATAAACACAGAGTAAAAGTATGATGGCAGATAAAAAGGAGGCATGTTGCAAGCGTCGTTTTCTTCGGTTCCGGGGCGTTAAATACAGACTGATAGAACCCAATACCGGTAGTCCGGTTCCCTGCCTGACTTGTTGCAGAGTGATGAAAGTTGGTTGTAAATGGTATTGAAAAAAACTCCAGCCAAGACCTGCTGCGAATGCGGCCAGAAGTGCGCCGGTCATTAATAATATGCGTTTTGGTCCTGAGGCCTGAATGGGAACAACCGGTGGTTCAATAATGCGGAAAGTAACATCACTGGTGCTCAGGTCTGCGCTTTGGGCAAGCTTGGTTGCCTCCTTGCGTTCGACCAGATCAAGGTAACGTTCGCGCGTAATCTCATAATCACGATTTAATTTGGATAACCGGGCTTCCACTTCAGGAATTACATCAATCGAACCAGTTAGTTTTTTGACCCGGTTCTCATGATCGGCCAGCTGTATCTTTAACGTCTCAATCTCAACACCGGCCTTGCTTAGCTCCGCCCTGATATCCTGGTAGACGGGATTGAGTTTTGCAGTGTTGCCATTTCCACCGGTAGGCTCAGAAAAGTCAGCTTGCATAGTCTGATTGGCCTGCAGATTAGCAATGGTGGAACGAAGTGCCAGCACGTCAGGATGTTGCTCGGTATACTGATTCAGCAGAGTATCCAGTTGCTCCTGATAGAGACGAATTTTGGAGGCAGTCGCAGATTCATAGTTCTCATGACCTAATAAAGGTTTTTCGCCTGATAGCTGCTTGCTGAGTTCGGCATGCCGTCTCTCAGCCAGACGCAACGCCGAGCGCGTCGTTTCCACATCATCCTGGGCGCGTTGCAGTCGTACATAGTAACTGCCTTTTTCGTCAGGCATGTAACCGACATTGGCTTTTTTGAATTCTGCAAGCTGAAGCTCTGCCAGTGTAAGACGTTGCTCATGTTCGGTTATCTGGCGATCGAGAAATTTCTGCACGGTTATGGTATCAATGCGTTTTGTATCCAGTGTTCCTTCTATCATGGTATTTAATAATTTAGTCACGACCTGATAGGCCAGATCTGCGGAGCTTGCCTGATAGCTGATTTCATATATGTTGCTTCTGGATTTCCAGTTGTTTCCGTCACCGCCTTCCTTGAGTCCAATGGTTCGTGCAAGAGTATTAACCATCCGTTCTCTGGCCTCTGGGTTGTCAACCGTCAGATTCATATCAGTATCTCGAATTACCGAGAGTAGATTGTCTCGACTTAACAGCACGCGCGACATGATTTTAAGTTCATTATAAGCATCTGTTTCAGGTGCAAGCCCCTTTAACAAGGGCTTCATGATTGATGTGGTGTCGACGTAAACAACCGCCTTTGCACTGTACTGGTTTGGCATGGCCATAACATACATGCCACCAGCAAGTGCAACTATCCATGTGACCAGAAGCGCCGACCATCGATGGCGCCACATGCCATGCAGGTAACTGTATAACTCGGTCAGTTGTTCATTCATGAGTGTAATTAATAGTAGCCAAATGATTATGGGTTATAAAATAGAAATCTAAAACTAAATTCATTAGGGGTACTTTCTACTATTTTTGAACGCGAGTAAACGGACATTAATTGTTGGTATCTAAAGTGTATTCGCTCAAAACTGATCTGGCAGTTAGCCTCTTTTTAACATGTGTCTATAACTATGAATTTGAGTTGAATTCTTTTCGTTCCTAATTGACTACCATCAATGAATGATGCCAACGGCATGTGCCGCATTACCAGTAAATATAATGTGGTTGCATTAAGAGTAGGTTAATGCCTGGTAGAAAACTTATGGCGATATACTATTGAGTTACATGGAAAGGATACCCTTCAATCAAGACGCGCTGAGAATACATCCGTGTACGCTCGGCAGCAGCATCCCTGCTGCTGACGGTCTTGATTGAAGGTTATTCTTTCCATGCGTTTTGTTAGTAGTTGGGACAATTAAAACGCAGGAGGGTGTTTGTGATCTCAATTTATGAAGTGACAGTGTAAGACTTCGATGCGGAAACACGAAATTGTTAGAGAATAAAAAAACCCGTCCTTTCGACGGGTTTTTGTAGGTTATATTGTGCCAGTTATGCAGCAATAAAATTTTGTAACCAGCTCAAAAATTCCTTATTAAATTGCTACATTAAATTCTTCTGAATAAGTGCTTTCACGACCTGCAGTGTCTAAACAGGTAACAACAAAATAATTAAGTCCTGACGTTACCGACACAGTTGTCGACTGTGAGGAACTGTCCTTAACATCAAGGCTGTTAGTGTAGTCACCGGGCGCATTGCCGTAATACACTCTGTAACCAGCAATGTCAGAAAGTGACAACGCACTTCCATCAGCGCGTGCTACAGGAGCTACCCAGTCTATTGTCACAATATTTGCACCATCGTCTACAACATCACCACCACTATCTACAACGACGGCGCCACTGCGATCACCACCAGTGTCAGCGTTAACGTCGACAACATTCTCGCCGGTGTTGCAAGCTGAAATCAATAAAGCCATGCATAATGCAATTAGGCCCCGAGTGTAATTAAATTTTATAAAACGAATAAATGTCACTTGTAATGTCCTGCTGTTGGTTTGTTAAAATGAAATCGTGCTCGACTTGTCGCATGTATTTATCGAGTCACGAATTATTATTTTAACTGATAGACAGGGATGTGCCTACTTATGGTGAGTATTATTTTAGGACAAAAAACCCACGTTTAAAGTAGAGATTTAATAAGTCTATGAAGTTACTAAGGTTTTTTGTTAATAAAGAAAATTTATGATAAATAGGTCAG
>JAVVEE010000074.1:0-11904 GCA_032251315.1 Gammaproteobacteria bacterium | reverse complement strand
ACAACAGGATATACAGAACCTTTATCGCCAACGTGAACGTATTAAAAAAGCCCGTACAGCGCTGGTGAATCAGATTCGAGGCTTACTGGCCGAATACGGCATTATCATTAACAAAGGAGTGACTGCAGTGCGCAAAAGCCTGCCCGAACTTCTTGAAGATGCGGAGAATGGCTTAACGATGCGTAGCAGAGAATTATTCTCTGAGTTATTTGAAGAATTACGCTTGCTTGATAAACGTTTTACACAAAGTGAAAAACAGATAGAAGCCAGTAACCGTGGAAACGACGTCTGCCAGCGCTTAGATGAAATATTGGGTGTTGGGCCGATTATCGCCAGTGCCGCTTACGCGGCGGCAGGAGATGGCAAAGATTTTGTTAACGGGCGTCATTTCTCCGCCTGGATAGGATTAGTACCCGGTCAGCATTCGACGGGTGGCAAGCCAATCTTGCTAGGGATTAGCAAACGCGGAAATGTCTATCTGAGAACCTTGTTTATCCATGGCGCCAGAGCGGTTTTGCGGCATTCTGCGAGCAAGACGGATCATTTTAGTCGCTGGGCGCAAGCGCTGGTAGAGCGCCGAGGCCATAACAAAGCCTGTGTTGCCGTGGCGAATAAAATGGCTCGAATGGCCTGGGTCATCATGGCGAAAGGCGAAACGTACCGCCCAACGATGAGTTAAATAAATAACGACAGACTAATGGTCTGTGTAAACAGAGCAAGATAAACCCTTTACTTCAGTTGCAAAAGACAAATGATCGGATGGTGAGACAGGTCAGACCGGCTCATTCAGAACCTGCTGCGTACATTGGCCATAATAAGGCCGGACAGATGATGAGGAGGATGAGCGCAAATAACCATCGGGGCCAGGAAGCAAAAAACTTCCACAAACAGGCCGGATATATGAGAGCAATGATTTTTTCTCACATCAATGATCGGTGTCTTGCAAAACGGAGTGGGTCCATATATGAACGCGGATAAGGTCAAAATCTATAGTCAGCGAAGGACGCGAAAAGGTCAAAAGCATAATAAATGAATTGAAAGGTTTTTTGGCGTCCTTTGCGTTCTTCGCGGACTAAAATCTTTAACTGTCAACTGCCAACTATGCCTTAACAAGAGAGATTTCAGATCAATATGAACCCCCCTTCGGTTAGCTGTATTATTCTCGCCGGTGGTGAAGGCAAGCGCTTTCACCATGCGGATAAGGGGCTGGTGGCGCTTAACGGTCAGCCCCTGATTGCTCATGTCATGGCGGCGCTGAAACATCAGGTCGATGATGTTGTTATCAGCGCTAACCGCAACTTCGAGCGGTACCGGGCGTTTTCGCCAATGGTGGTTCCCGATGTCGCCGAAAAGCACGGTCCGCTCTCGGGCATCGTCGCGGCGCTGCCTGTATGCAGGCATGAGCAGGTGCTGGTGGTGCCCTGTGACATGCCCTGTCTGCCGGATGATCTGGTGGCCCGGCTGCAGGCTGGTCCGGCGCAGCACGACATCAGCATTGCCGAGGTTCAGGGCCGGTTACAACTGGTTCTGTTGATGCGAAAATCGCTGCTGGCCTCGGCACAGGATCGGCTCGCTGCCGGTAATTACAGGCTGATGCAGTGGGTAAAAGCCTGTTCACCCGCGATCATCAACTTCGATGACCGGACGGCGGCCTTCAAAAACATCAATGAGGCACGCGAACTGGATGGGCTTTGAGGCGCGTTCGCTGCTAAACTCCCGCTTGCGAAATCACCCTGCGGACATAAAATTCATTCATGGCACAGAACCTCGAACAACGCACCAAAGAAATTAACCGTGTCACCTGGTGGGGCGTTTTAGTCAATCTGGTTCTTTCCATAGTCAAGCTTGTCGGCGGTGTTATCGGCCAGTCACAGTCACTGATTGCTGATGGTCTGCATTCGCTGTCAGACCTGATCAGCGATGGCATGGTGCTGGTCGCCGCCAAGCACGCCGGTGAAGAGGCCGATGAAGACCACCCTTACGGCCATGGCCGTTTCGAGACGCTGGCGACCGTGGCGTTAGGCATGTTTCTGATCGTAGTCGCCGTTGGCCTCGCCTATGATGCTGCGCTGCGGGTTTTTGATAAAGAGGTTCAGGCCGTTCCGCACTTCTTTACTCTGGGCATCGCGCTGTTTTCCATATTGTCGAAGGAGGCGATGTACCACGTTACCCATCGCGTCGGGGTTCGCATCAATTCTAAAATGGTGATTGCCAATGCCTGGCACCACCGTAGCGATTCGATTTCATCGGTGGTGGTGCTGATCGGCATTGCCGGTGCTCAGATGGGTGTGCCTATCCTCGATCCCATTGCGGCGATTATCGTCGCGGTAATGATCGCCAAAATCGGCTACGACCTGGGCTATCACAGTGCCCGCGAGCTGGTTGATACCGCGCTCGACCCCGAGACGGTTGAGCAGATCAAATCAAAGATTCTGGAAAATGAAGAGGTGCTTGAGCTGCACATGCTGCGCACCCGGCGCATGGGTCACACTTCGCTGGTGGATGTGCACATTCTGGTTCACCCCAAGCTCAGCGTCTCCGAGGGACACCATATTTCCGAGGCCATCGAAACATCCCTGATAAAATCTTTTGAGGACATCAACGATGTCACTGTGCACATCGATCCGGAAAATGACGAGTGTGAGGCCCGCTGTCGAAATCTGCCGCTACGCAGTGAATTGATTATCGCGCTGAAACACGCATGGTCCCAATATTCTGAACTGGATGCGATTGATGATATTACCCTGCATTATCTCGACGGGCGGATCACGGTCGAGGCGAATATCCCCTTGACCGTTCTGGATTCGCTACAGGATGCGGAAAGATTTCAGGCTAATTTCCGTAAGGCCAGCCTGGCGGTTGCCAGCGTAGGCGAAGCTGACTTAAGGTTCCATTAATTGCCTGCTTTTAAGCCGGATCAGCTTAAAATAGACGCTGTTCTCTTTCCATTGTGCGTCTGTTTCATGCAAAATACATTCAGCATCAGAATGTCGCTGCTCAGACCTGCTCATTAAGCCATGTTGACTGAGACTTTTTTATCCGTATTGCCGTTCAAATCAGCGGTGAGCCATTCTATTTTCGAGGAGTAATGCAATGTCTGCAAATGACGTATTAAATATGATCAAGGAGCACGACGTGAAATTCGTCGATTTCCGTTTCACCGATACTCAGGGCAAAGAGCAGCATGTTTCTGTTCCTGCTCATACCATCGATGAAGAAGTGCTGCTCGAAGGCAAGATGTTCGATGGTTCATCGATCGCCGGCTGGAGAGGCATTAATGAATCCGACATGATTCTGATGCCCGACTGCGATTCCCAGGTGCTCGATCCGTTCACCGAAGAGGTGACCATGAACCTGCGTTGCGACATCGTCGAACCCTCCAGCATGCAGGGATACAGCCGCGACCCACGCTCCATCGCCAAACGCGCCGAAGCTTATCTTAACTCCACCGGAATCGCTGATACCGCCTATTTCGGACCCGAAAATGAATACTTTGTTTTCGACAGTGTGCAGTGGACCGACGAAATGGGCGGGGTTTCCTACAAAATCGAATCCGAAGAAGCGGCCTGGAATACCGGTAAGGATTACGACGGCAACAATATGGGGCACCGTCCCGGCGTTAAGGGCGGCTACTTCCCGGTTCCCCCCATCGACTCCCTGCAGGATCTGCGTTCAACCATGTGCCTGACCTGTGAAGAGATGGGCGTGGAAACCGAAGTTCATCACCACGAAGTAGGCACCGCGGGGCAGTGTGAAATCGGCACCGTTTTCAACACCCTGGTGCGCAAGGCTGACGAAGTTCAGATCTTTAAATATTGCATCCACAATGTGGCGCATGCCTACGGCAAAACCGCTACCTTTATGCCCAAGCCGATGGTGGGCGACAACGGCAGTGGTATGCATGTTCATGTCTCCCTGGCCAAAGACGGGGTCAACCTGTTCGCGGGTGACCACTACGGTGGCCTGTCGGAAAATGCGCTGTTCTTTATCGGCGGCATTATCAAACACGCCAAGGCCATCAACGCCTTTTGCAATGCCTCGACCAACAGCTACAAACGACTGGTGCCGCATTATGAGGCTCCGGTGATGCTGGCCTATTCCGCCCGCAACCGCTCTGCCTCCATTCGCATTCCCCACGTCAGCAATCCTAAGGGACGCCGTATTGAAGTGCGCTTCCCCGACTCTTCGGCTAACCCCTATCTCTGTTTTGCCTCCATCCTGATGGCGGGCCTGGATGGTATCCAGAACAAGATAGACCCCGGTGAAGCTGCCGACAAAGACCTTTACGACCTGCCTCCGGAAGAGGAAGCAAAAATCCCACAGGTGGCTTTCTCGCTGGCGGAAGCCCTGACCGAGCTGGATAAGGATCGTGAATTTTTGACTGCCGGCGGTGTATTCGACGATGACAGCATTGACGCCTTCATCAAGCTGAAAGCGGCAGAAGTATTGCGTTACCGTACTGCGGTTCACCCTTGTGAATTTGATATGTACTACAGCGTTTAAACTCAAGCTGCTAAGCAGTATCTGAAAATGCCCCGGCTTCTGTCGGGGCATTTTTTTGTGCAGGCAAAAAAAATTCCAGCTATGCTAGGGGCTATGAAATATCTGCTCCCACTTAGTTTTCTGCTGCTCATCGCCCTGCCCATACAGGCGGAAATTTATCGCAGTGTCGATGAAGACGGCAACGTCATCTATTCAGATCAGGAATTGCCCAACAGCGAGCTGATACCAACGCCGACCGACAATACCGTTTCTATGCCCAAGCCGGAAGCCAGCGCACCGGCTGAGGAAAAGAAGGAAAAGCCGACCGGAAATTATCACTCATTCAGCATTGTCAGCCCTGACCACAACGCCGTTATTAGAAATAATGCCGGCAATATCACGGTAAATCTGTCGATCGACCCGCCACTGAAAGTAGGTTCAGGCGATTACATCCGTCTGTATCTTGATGATGAGGAGCAAAGTTCGAAATTAACCTCGTCGAGCACCCAGCTCAGCAATATTGCTCGCGGCAGCCATACTCTCAGGGCCGAACTGAGGAATGCTTCGGGAAAAACCCTCAAGAGCGCATCGATCCAGTTTCACCTGAAACGCATCTCAGTCCTTCATTAATGATCAATTTCTGAGTCTGGGAGGCTGTCGGATTCAGGATAAATCGGCTGTTCTCTTACTCCTTCGTTTCGAACCCCCAAATCCGACAGTCTCCCGACCAGAACTAATCTGCTATCTTCCTGTCTGCACTATATTGGTGCAACATACTGTAAACTGGCTCTGTGAATAGAGCGCCTGTGCTTACGCAGGCTCGACTGGTGCGAAACAGCTGTTTTAACATCTTGATTCATAAGGGTAGATAATTTATTACGCACCATCCCGCTTTTATGGTTCGATATTTGCTTAGTGAATGATAATGATACAAAATATTCAACAAACCGCTCAGTCAATACTGGATACCCTGCACTCCGCCGTGCTGGTTATTAATCAGCAGCTGCGCGTTGAATATATGAACCCCTCCGCAGAAATGATGTTCCAGATCAGCTATGCACGGGCAAAACAGCGTCCTCTTCAGGAACTGGTTATTGATGAGACCGATTTTTTTACGCGCCTGAAACGATCCCTGAAAACCCAGCATCCCTTCTCCGCCTATGAAGAGGATCTGACGGTGCGCACCGGACAGGTGCTGGCGCTGGATTATATGGCGTCACCGATTGAATATGGCAATCAGCCGCAGTGCCTGCTGCTGGAGCTGGTTAGCCGGGGGCGTCACCGCAAGATTGCGCAGGAAAAACACCTGCTCATTCAGAATGAAGCCAGCCGCAGCCTGCTGCGCGGGCTCGCTCACGAAATTAAAAATCCTCTGGGCGGCATACGCGGCGCGGCACAGCTGCTGGAAAGAAAGCTGGAGAACGAGCAGGATCGCGAATTCACCACGGTCATTATTCGCGAAGCCGACCGTTTGAAAAAACTGGTCGACCGGATGCTGGGCCCGCGAGGCGTGCCGCATAAAAGCCAGCTCAATATTCATAAAATGCTGGAACATGTTCGCAGCCTGGTTCAGGTCGAAACCAGCAAGGTTAAGTTCATTGCCGATTACGACCCCAGCCTGCCGGATATTTGCGGAGATGAGTCGATGATTATTCAGGCCATTCTGAACATTACCCGTAATGCCATCAGAGAGGTCTCCGACGATGGTGAAATCACATTTCGCACACGCTCGATAAGAAATTACACCATTGGCGATAACGCCTATCCACTGGTCGCCAAGATCGACATCATCGACAACGGCCCCGGCGTGCCCGAAGACCTCAAGGAAAAACTGTTCCTGCCCATGGTCACCGGCCACGCCGAAGGCACCGGTCTGGGTCTGTCGATTGCACATACCCTGATTAACCGGCATGACGGCCTGATTGAATTTTCCTGCACGCCGGGACACACTGTTTTTTCTATTCTGCTACCCCTTCTCACCGACTCCGAGCAACGGCCATGACTGAAAAACCACATGTATGGATTATTGATGATGATGAATCGATTCGCTGGGTGCTGCAAAAATCACTGGAACAGGCGGGCATGGAAGTTACCAGCTTCAACAAGGCCGATGGCATTCTCGACCGACTGCAAACCTCCGAACCCGATACCATTATTACCGACGTGCGTATGCCCGGCATGGATGGCCTGGCGCTACTCACCGCGCTGTCAGAATCCTATCCAGAAATCCCGGTTATCATCATGACCGCCCACTCCGATCTCGACAGTGCGGTTTCCGCCTTTCAGGGCGGCGCGTTCGAATACCTGCCCAAACCTTTCGATATCGATGACGCTATCTCACTGGCGCAACGCGCCTGCATCCGTCGCCACGAAACACAGGGCGTACCTGCTGCGCCGCAGGCCCTGCCGGAAATTATCGGCGAAGCACCCGCCATGCAGGAAGTATTCCGCGCCATTGGCCGACTTTCCAGATCCAACATTAATGTTTTGATTACCGGCGAATCGGGCACCGGCAAGGAACTGGTCGCACAGTCTCTGCATAAACACAGCCCGCGCTCCGCGCAGGAATTCATCGCCCTGAACACCGCGGCCATTCCCAAAGACCTGCTCGAATCCGAACTTTTCGGCCACGAACGCGGCGCCTTTACCGGCGCGCAGGCACAGCGCAAGGGGCGCTTCGAGCAGGCCCACGGCGGCACCCTTTTTCTCGACGAAATCGGCGACATGCCATCCGAATTACAGACACGACTGTTGCGCGTACTGGCGGATGGCATCTTTTATCGCGTCGGCGGTCACACCCCGATCAAGGTGGATGTTCGCATCATTGCCGCGACACACCAGAACCTGGAGCAACGCGTTAAGGAAGGCCTGTTCCGTGAAGACCTCTATCACCGCCTGAATGTAATACGCATCCATCTACCCGCCCTGCGCGAACGCCGCGAAGATATCCCGGCATTGCTCAATCTATTTCTGCATAAAGCCACTAAGGAACTCGGTGTCTCGCCCAAACAACTGCTGCCGGAAGTCGAACAATACCTGTCGACCATGGAATGGTCCGGCAACGTCCGTCAGCTGGAAAACACCTGTCACTGGTTAGCAGTCATGACCTCCGGCAAAACCATTCACCTTTCCGATCTCCCCGAAGAGCTACAACCTAAAAACCAGACTCCGTCATTAAGCGGAAACACCTGGCAGCAAGGCGTCGCCCACTATGCAGAAAACATGCTGCAATTGGGCAAAGACAGAATAGCAGACGAAATCATCCCCGATGTCGAACGCGTACTCATAGACGCCGCACTCAAAAAAACCCACGGCCGCAAACACGACGCCGCAAAACTGCTGGGCTGGGGCAGGAATACACTGACGCGAAAAATTAAGGAGCTGAATATTTGAAACAAAAATTGTATTCACCGCAGACAAATTTTTCTGGAGCAGTGGTGCACCTAGGCACCGTTGACAAACCTAAGGATGGAATAAATTTGAACAGCCGCAGGCTGGCCCGAAGGGTAGAGGGCATGAAGCCCGAAATAACCGCAGAGGACGCGGAGAAGTGCAAAGAATGTGGTCCAGAATATCAAGGAGTCTGAAAATCATAAGTCGTCGCCTCCCCTACGGAGGCATCCAGAGATAAACCTGTTCTGCGTCGACAAAAGATTTTTTTGAGCGCAGGCGCGGCTAAAATACCTTATAACAAAAGGTTAAAAATAGATGTGCATTATGCATATTTAAGAGCTTGCTAATGTTTAGTTGATGCATATCAATCTACATGGTTCCGGGCGTGTTATCTTGCCGACATAGAACGCGCTTGCACTGCGGTTCACTTTCTTCATCGGCCACCGGAGGCACCATGGATTTAATTCGCCGCTCATTTCTTGGACAGTTGGCCCGCTTGAGTGTGGGGGCTGCGCTGATGCCACTATCGAGCATTGCCAGCGCCGGCATTAACCAGCAGCCGCCCCGCCGTGAAGGCGACCCCACTAAACGCTACGGCATGCTTATCGACCTGCGCCAGTGTATCGGCTGCCAGGCCTGCACCGTATCATGCCATATAGAGAACGCGGCCCCGCTGGGCAGTTTTCGCACCACTGTTTCTCAGTACGAAGTGCAGCATCAGGAGACCGGTGATATCGCCACCTTAATGCTGCCCAGGCTGTGCAACCACTGTGACAATCCGCCTTGCGTGCCGGTTTGCCCGGTGGAGGCAACCTTCCAGCGACAGGATGGCATCGTGGTGGTGGACAGCGATCGCTGCGTGGGTTGCGCCTACTGCGTAAACGCCTGCCCCTACGATGCCCGCTTCATAAACGAGCGCACCCAGACCGCCGACAAGTGCACTTTCTGCGCCCACCGTCTGGAAGCCGGCCTGCTACCGGCTTGTGTGGAAAGCTGTGTGGGTGGTGCGCGGGTCATCGGCGACATGCGTGATCCAGGCAGCCAGATCAGCCGCATGATTGCCGAACACCGCGACGAGTTGATGGTGCTGCAACCCGAGAAGAACACATTGCCCCAGGTTTTCTACCTCGGTATGGATGAGCGCTTCGCCACCCGTCCCCAGGCCGAGCCGGTCGCCCTGGAAGTCCTCGATCCCCACGGTAAGGAGATGGGTTATGAATTCAGTCATTGAGTTGCTTGCTCCGCGTTATGACATCGCCTGGTATCCCTGGGCGGTACAGTACTTCTTCATGATTGCGCTCTCCTACGCCAGCCTGTGGCTGGCCGCCCCGGCGCTGATATTCGGCAAGCAGAAGTGGCTGCCGACCGCCCGTCTGGCGCTGCTGGCCTGCCTGACCACTACTCTGGTAGCCCCGGTGGCCTTACTCGCCGATTTGCACCAGCCGCTGCGTTTCTGGCACTTCTATGCCTACGCCAACACACATTCCTGGATGTCTATCGGAAGCCTCATCCTGCCGCTCTACGTGGTGGGCGTGATCGTACTGGCCTGGTTGGCCTGGCGCCCGGCACTGCAGGCCAATCGCCAGGCGCCCGGCATCACCGGCTTTATCGCCCGCTGGCTGTCGCTGGGTGAATCACCTACCCCGCGCGCCCTGCTGGTAATAGTGGGCCTGGGCACTCTGGTCCTCTCTACCGGCATCATGCTCTACACCGGTGCCGAGGTAGCCATCGTCATAGCTCGCCCACTGTGGAATACCGTCTGGCTGCCGCCGATGTTTGTAGCCACCGGTTTCATCGCTGCTGCCGGTCTGGTCCTGGTGCTCAACCGGGTGGCAGGTGAGCGCAGCACCGTGGTCAGTGGCCAGATGCTCAAGGTGATGCTGGGTGCCTGTCTGGTGGCCGGCCTAATCGCCGGCAGCTGGTTCCTCGACGGCATCAATGCCAATGTCGGCTCGGTGGCAGCGGCCATGGAGTCGGTGCGCGACAGCGCCGAGTGGCGCAGCACCGCCCTGTGGGGCAGCCTCACCGGCGTGATCCTGTTCGGTGCCGTACTTTACTTATTGACCCGCCCCGCCGCCCGCCGCCCGGCACTCTTCGCGTGGACCTGGGTGTTGGGCCTGGTGGCGCTGCACATGGGCTGGATGTTCCGCTGGGTGGTGCTAATGGACGTGCAGACCGTGGCCCGCCACAGCGCCGGCTTTCACCACTACGGCATCCCTGCCGGCTCCTCCGGCATCCTGGGCATCGTCGGCACCTTCGGCCTCTGGCTCGCCGTGATCATGCTGATCGAACTTTTCGTGCCGTGGCGCCATGCCCGTCAGGGCGGCACTGCCGCCGACCTCTCCCCCGTCGAACCCATACAATATGATGCTAAAGGAGCACCCAACCATGGATAAGTCACGTCGTCGCTTCATGAAAGGCACCGTCGCCGCCGGCGGCGCCGCCACCTTCGTCGCCGGTTACTCCGACCCGCTGATCAAGATGGGCAAGGGTGTCACCGGTAGCGCCGGCGAGAAGCCCAACCACCGCATTCACGGCAACTCACTGGCGCCGGAATACAGCGTCGACCCGCAAAGCGGCGAGCTGACCCTCAATCCGGACCAGCGTGTGGCCTTCACCGTCTGCTATGGCTGCACCACCAAGTGCGGTGTGCGGGTGCGCGTGGACAACGCCTCCGATCAGGTGTTACGTGTCTCCGGCAACCCATACAACCCGCTCTCCTCCGACGAGCACCTGCCGATGCGTACCCCGGTGGCCGAGGCCCTGCGCAGTCTGAGCGCCTATGGCGACCAGGGTCAGCAGAACCGTTCCACCGCCTGCGCCCGCGGCAACGCCATGATGGCGCAGATCGACAGCCCCTTCCGCGTGAATCACTGCCTCAAGCGAGTGGGCGAGCGTGGCAACCGCGAGTGGAAGAAGATCTCCTTCGAGCAGCTGATCGAGGAGATTTGCGAGGGCGGCGACCTGTTTAGCGAGGGTGAAGTGGACGGGCTGCGTGCTATCCACGACCACGACCACCTGATCGACCCGGAGAATCCCGAATACGGCCCCAGGGCCAACCAGCTGATGGTGATGGAAGCCACTGACTACGGTCGCTCTGCACTGCTCAAGCGCTTCACCATGAAAGCCTTCGCCACCCGCAACTACGGCCACCACGGCTCCTATTGTGGTCTTGCCTATCGCATGGGCACAGGCGCGGTGATGGATGACCTGGCCAAGTACGCCCATACCAAGCCGGACATCCAGAACGCGCGTTTCATTCTCTACGTAGGTACCGCCCCCAGTCAGGCCGGCAACCCCTTCAAGCGCCAGGGCCGGCTGATCGCACAGGCTCGCGCCGCCGGTACCCTGGAGTACGTGGTGATCGACCCGGCGCTCAACGCCTCAGTCTCCCACTCTGCCGATCACAACCGTTGGGTGCCGATCCGTCCAGGTACCGACAGCGCCCTGGCCATGGGCATAATCCAGTGGCTACTCAACAACGAGGGCTATGCCAAGGCCTTTCTCGAGCTCCCCGGCCAGCCTGCCACACAGGCCGCCAATGAGTCGACCCACACCAATGCCACGCATCTGGTGATTGTTACCGAGGACCATCCACGCCGCGGCCGCTTCTTGCGCGCCAGCGACCTGGGCCAGGCCGAGGTTGGCAGCGACACCGACCTGCCCGTGGTAGTGGCCGATGGCGAACTGGTGGACAGCGCATCAGTGATGGCCGCCGAGCTGTTCGTCGACCGTGAGGTGGCGCTGGCCGACGGCGAGACCTTACGCGTCAAGAGCAGCATGACTCTACTGCGCGAGGCAGCGAATGAGCACAGCCTGACCTCCTACGCCGAGCACTGCGGTATTCCCGAGGACACCATTGTCGACCTGGCTCGCCGCTTCGCCAGCCACGGCCGACGCGCGGTGGCCAATTCCCACGGCGGCATGATGTCCGGAAACGGCTTCTACGCCGCCTTCGGCATGCAGATGCTCAACGTGCTGGCCGGCAACCACAACCGCAAAGGCGGCAGCGCCGTGGGCGGCGGCCAG
>JAVVEE010000073.1:0-12401 GCA_032251315.1 Gammaproteobacteria bacterium | reverse complement strand
GTCAAAACGGTCAGCCTACAGGTGGCTGGCCACTTTTTCTACTCATTCAAGTTATGCACTTATTGGTTGAATCCAAGAGATGTAAAATTTGATATCTATCAATAAACTGACAGATAGTGTCGTATCGGGCGCTATTAAACGCTGATGGCGATATCGTTTAAGAGGGAAGTGCTCTGGACAAGTTGTTTTGAATGGGATTTTTACAAAACATGTCTGTGTTTTGCCCATTGGGCAAGGTATAAAAATGCTGTTTAGTAAATTAGATGGGCACGCTGCGCTTTCTCACCACATCAAATCATCGGGGATCTGATGTTCGGCGTAGGGGTCATTGGCGTCGATTTCCTGTTTTTCTTCCTGGAATAAAACCACGCGTTTGTCATTGCGTTGCTGGATTTTTTCGGCGATGGCTTTGGGGATGAGTTCGTACTGGCCGGTGATGCGGGCGATGCCCAGCTTGCCCTGTACGATCTGTTTCTGCATTTCTTCATTGATGTAAATGCGTTTGATCTTTTTCTGGTGCTCGAAGTTGTAGGCGATGTCGCAGTTGTGGTCGCGTTCGATGCGATTGGTTCTGATGAGCTGGTCGATTTCGGCGGAGATGGCTTTCTGGCGTGCCTGTTCCTGTTTTTTCTGGTTGAGCTCGCGGTCGCGCTGGACTTTTTCTTCGGCGGCTTGTTGTATTTTGATTTTGTTTTCGTCAACAACTTTTATTTTCTTGTTGTTGTGCTGCTGTTTTTTTACTTTCTGCTTGTCCTGTTTGGCTTTCTGAACTTGTTGTTTGTTGACCAGGCCGGCTTTGAGGAATTGGTCTTGGAAAGGATTGCTCATTGAGAATGTCTCGTTATTACTGGTATCTGTTAGTGTGGCCATTTTACCCTGATTGTCGCCGTAGTGCAGCAGAGGCAATGTAGGTGCGAATTCATTCGCACAACACTGTTATGCGAAAGCCCGTGCGAATGAATTCGCACCTACAGTTAAAAGCGTGGTTCTGGCTTATGCGGGAACATCGATGGAGGCGCGGATGCATTGCAGCAGGCCGTAATCGTAGGCACCTTCGAAGGCTTCGTGGATGGGTTTCAGTTTCATATCATCGTCGCCGAAATTCAGAAAGGCGTTTTGAATGGCCTTGATTTCCTTTTCGCTGAGTTCGATCACCTGCTGCAATTCAACTTCGCCGGTTTCGATGGCTTTGGCCAGGTGGGTGTGAATGGTGGTGAGTTTCAGGTTGCGGTGGGCGGCGATGGCCTCGGCGTTCATGCCCGAGCGCAGTAGAGACAGGGTCTCTTCGACGGTGTCGCTGCTGCTGGAGGCAGCGTTGGCGACGGTGTCTATGTGCGCTCTGATGACCTTTAAGAACTCATCGGCATAGGCTTCGAGCTTTTTCTCGCCGACGCCGGACATTCTGGAAAACTGGTCGTGGTTCTGCGGCTGGCGTTCGACCATTTCCATCAGGGTGGCGTCGTGGAAGATGAGGTAGGGCGGCACGTTGGATTCATCGGCCAGGGTTTTCCGGCAGGCGCGTAACGCTTCCCACAGGGCTTTTTCTGTATCTTTGACGGTGTTGTAGGCCTTGCGCCCGCGCTGGGTCAGTTTTATCTGTTTGCTTTCCTTGCGTAGATGCAGGGTCTCTTCGCCGCGCAATACCGGGCGGCACTGTTCGGTCAGGCGCAGGTTGCCGTGGCCTTCTACATCCACCGAGAGCAGGTTTCTGGCGATGAGCTGGCGGTAGACGCTGTTCCACTGTTTGGAGTCCAGTTCTTTGCCGATACCATAAACACTGAGCTGGTCGTGGCCGAACTGTTTGATGCGGGCCATGTCTTTGCCCAGCAGCACATCAATGAGATAGGTGACGCCAAAACGCTGGTTGGTTTTGTAGACGCAGGACAGCGCTTTTTGCGCAACTACGGTGGCGTCCCAGGTTTCGACCGGGACCAGGCAGGTGTCGCAATTGCCGCAGGGCTGTTCCAGGTGATCGTCGAAATATTTCAACAGGGCCTGTCGCCGGCAGGTGGTGAGTTCGCTGAAGCCGAGCATGGATTGCAGTTTGTGGCGCTCGACCCGTTTGTGGGCTTCGTCGGCATCGGAGGTTTCCATCATCTGTTTCAGCATGATGACATCCTGCAGGCCGTACATCATCCAGGCATCGGAGGGCAGGCCATCACGACCGGCGCGACCGGTTTCCTGATAATAGGATTCGATGCTTTTGGGTAAATTCAGGTGCGCCACAAAGCGGACATCGGGCTTGTCGATACCCATGCCGAAGGCGATGGTGGCGACGATGATGACGCCGTCTTCACTTAAAAAACGGCTTTGATGCTGTTGCCGGATCGGTGCCGATAAACCGGCATGATAGGGCAGTGCATTCAGCCCCTTTGAGCTTAACCAGGCGGCGATCTGCTCGACCTTTTTGCGCGACAGGCAGTAGACAATGCCGGCTTCGTTTTCATGTTCGTTGAGAATAAAGCGCAGCAGCTGCTCTTTGGCGTTGCCCTGATTTTGGGAAATACTGTAACGGATGTTGGGACGATCGAAACCGGAGACAAACAGTCCGGCGTTTTCCAGCGCCAGCCGCTGAATGATCTCCTTGCGCGTGGGCGCATCGGCGGTGGCGGTGAGGGCGATACGCGGGATCGCCGGAAAGCGTTGGTGCAGGATGGAGAGCCGGATGTATTCAGGGCGGAAATCGTGACCCCATTGCGATACGCAGTGCGCCTCATCGATGGCAAACAGGGCAATGGGTGCGCGTTCCAGCAGGTTCAGAAAGCGCTCGGTCGTCAGGCGTTCGGGGGCGACATAGAGCATGTCCAGCTCACCGCGCAGCAGTTGCTGTTCGACTTCGCGGGCGCTGGCGGCATCCAGGGTCGAATTCAGAAAGGCCGCGCTGACGCCCAGCTGTTTTAAGGCGGCGACCTGATCCTGCATGAGCGCGATCAGCGGCGAGACGATGATGCCAACGCCTGCGCGCGCCATGGCTGGAATCTGGTAACAGAGGGACTTGCCGCCGCCGGTGGGCATGAGTACCACGGCATCCCTGCCGTCGATGAGCTGCGCAATAATGTCCTGCTGCTGGTCGCGGAATTCTGAATAGCCAAAAGTGCTGTTCAGAATATGGAGTGCTTTATCTTCCATGGTTGTAATTGATTAACCCGGTTATTAAATTGAATGATGGCGTAAATGTGCCGGCCACGGCTCTGCTGCTTTAATCTTTGGAATAGAAAACGCCCGGCAGCCAGCTTTTTTTGATCTCACGGGTTTTTTCATGATCGACTTCACTGTCATCAATGAAGGTGAAAAGATTCCAGCCGATGCGCAAGTTATCTTTATGATGCAAAAGCTGTTTGTCGACTTTGACTTCATTGATGAAGGAGCCGTTGGTGCTGCCCAGATCTTCCAGGAAATAGATAGTCTGTCCCTTATCGTCGGTTTCAGCAATAATTTGTGCATGCTCACCGCTGACCTCCAGGTCATCAATCTGCACCTGATTGTCGCTCGAGCGCCCGAATTTAAGCGTCGATTGCTCAAGCGGGAACCGGTTGGTTACCACGCCTTCCACTGTTTGTATGAGCATTGCCATTATTCATTCTCCTCTAACCTGCATCCGCGACTACTGAGAGATCACACCAGTGCCGAACATTATTCTAAACAAATTATAGAGATTATTTTGATTATTCTTAAAATTAATGGTTTAGGGCGAGGGGGCAGCGAATAGAAGTCGACGTCGGTCGTTGTCGTTCGTATGGTTGGCCGGTGTTGTTGTAGTACCGCGCAGGCATTTGTTTTAAAGTGATGCTCTTTATATAGCTAATCAGAATACATCATGATGGCAACAGAAGAATCAAATCGGGCACTGGCGCAACGACTGGGCGAATGCCTGAAGGCAAGGGGGCTGAAGCTGGCGACGGCGGAATCGTGCAGCGGTGGCTGGATTGCCAAGACGGTTACCGATCTGCCGGGCAGCTCGGCCTGGTTTGAAGCCGGGGTTGTCTGTTATAGCAATGAGTCGAAACACGATTTACTGGGCGTGCCGATGGCGACCATCAACGATTTTGGCGCGGTGAGCGGCGATACCGTGCTGGCCATGACCGACGGCATGTTTGAGCGGACTTCGGCGGATGTGGTGGCGAGTGTCAGCGGTGTTGCCGGTCCTGGGGGCGGCAGCGACGACAAGCCGGTGGGCACAGTCTGGCTAAGCTGGGGCAAGCGCGATAAAAGCTCTCATGCGCATGAATTTCATTTTGAGGGCGATCGTGAAGCGGTGCGCCTGCAATCGGTCGAAGCCGCGCTCAACGCGGTGATGGATATTCTGAACTGTGCCTGAACAGACCGTTGAACATAAACGGATTTTTCTGGCATTGTGGCCCGATGAAGCAACCCGCGCGCAGCTCTATGCGCATCAGCAAAAAATAAAATGCGACCCCGCGCTGCATGCGGCCCTGTTGCAGAGCCGGGCGGTGAAGCCGGACAATCTGCACATGACCCTGCATTTTATCGGTTCGGTTTCGAGCGAGGTGTTACAGAATCTAAACTCGGCGCTGGATTTGGTGCATGCCAACGCCTTTGATATGGAAGTGGATACGACCGGTTATTTCCCCCGGCCCAGGGTGCTCTGGCTGGGCGTGTCGCAGATGCCGCCGGCATTACCGGCGCTGGTGCAGCAAACCGCCGCTTGCGTGCAGCAATGTGTCGAAGCTTATGAGCTTCAGTCTTTTCAGGCGCACATTACGCTGTTTCGCAAGGTGAGAAATCCGGGCGAGCTGGTGCAGCTTCCAGCTATCCACTGGCCGGTCAACAGCTTCGCGCTGGTGGAGTCGAAGACCCTGCCCGAAGGGGTTCAGTATGAGGTTCTGAGGTCGTGGCCGCTGGCACCGTTGCTGTTTTAAGAGTAATAAATAAATTTAAATATGTTCTACAAGCCATTGTTCTCCAACAATTCTTTCATTTCGGTTTCCTTCGCCGGATAAACCAGAACCGCGTGTATCGGGAACAGCTCATTAAGCTTGTCGACGTGCCGGTACTCGGATTTTTCGACAATAACGATGACTTTAGTGTGGGGTGAATACGTCTGCAAGGTGGACAGCAAAACATCCAGATTGCTGATGTTCACGCCTGCGTAGTTGTTGCCATAACCGTAAAAGAATTCAGCCACGATAAAATCGGGCTGCTGGTTTTTTAACAGGCTGATCGCCTTGCGAATGGAGTTGACGATTATTTCCTCAAATCCGAGTTTATGATAGAGCAGGCCAAAATTGGGATGCATCGACGATTCGATAATGGAGAGGAGTGTGGGCATGGGGTTATTTGGTGGTTGATTTAATCCTGCGATCCTGTTTTACGGGGATTTAGATAACATCCTACAGCCGGCAGCGGCAAATTGTTAGTCGGCAGTTAAAAAATTTTAACCGCCGACTCCTTAAGGTTCATGTCTTAATTTTGTTCCGGGCTGAAAGCTATTCAGGCACGCCCTGCCACAGCATCTCATAGCCGGTTTCGAAGGTTTCCGAACAGAACTCGGCGACGGCATCAAATTTTTCCTTGAAGACGTGATCAGCATGCGATTTTTCATGCTGCTCGAAGGATTTCCAGTAGGTGATGATAACGAGATGTTCATCCGCCTTTTTGGAGGAGGCGACCGAGCCCTCTTCAGAGATAAAGCCGGCATATTTGAATACCTGGCCGCCAATGAAGCCACCGGCCTCGTCACCGTAGGTGTTTTTTACCACGTTGCACATCTCGCCCAGAGCCAGTTCAACATCTTCAACGTTAACGCCTTCTTTAAGTTTGACCACGTTGTAGAGCATGGCGGCACCAAAGGGAATGGTTATAGGGGTAAACATAGTGATCTCCTTTAATTTTCAATGATTTATCTATTTTATGGAGCCTGAATCGGCGAATTCAAGTGCAGGCATGATTGTGTACGCTATTAATGTGAAGGGTTATGCGAGATAAACATGGTATCCGGGCTAGGCCATGCTCACTATCTGTGTGATAATTCTCCAGCTAGAACACCTTGATCCACACAGAATACTCGGGAGTAAATAATGGACGAAAATCGTAAAAAAGCCCTTGCTGCGGCTTTATCTCAAATTGAACGTCAATTCGGCAAAGGATCAGTCATGCGTCTGGGCGATGATGGCGCACTGCCGGGGATTGATGCTGTTTCCACCGGCTCACTGGGGCTGGATATTGCTCTGGGCATCGGCGGCTTGCCCCGGGGTCGGGTGGTTGAAGTCTACGGGCCGGAATCATCCGGTAAAACCACTTTAACGCTGCACGCCATTGCTGAAATGCAAAAAATTGGCGGCACCGCCGCATTCGTCGATGCCGAGCATGCCCTGGACCCCACTTACGCCGAAAAACTGGGCGTGAATATCGACGAGCTGCTGGTTTCGCAGCCCGATACCGGTGAGCAGGCGCTGGAAATTACCGACATGCTGGTGCGTTCCGGTGCGGTCGATATCGTGGTCATCGACTCGGTGGCGGCACTGACCCCCAAGGCGGAAATCGAAGGCGATATGGGCGATTCCCACATGGGCCTGCAGGCGCGTTTGATGTCGCAGGCGCTGCGCAAACTGACCGCCAATATCAAGCGTTCCAATACCCTGGTGATCTTTATCAACCAGATTCGTATGAAGATCGGCGTCATGTTCGGCAGTCCTGAAACCACCACCGGTGGTAATGCGCTGAAATTCTACTCCTCGGTGCGTCTGGATATCCGCCGCACCGGTGCCATCAAGAAAGGCGACGAAGTGGTGGGCAACGAGACCAAGGTGAAAGTGGTTAAGAACAAGGTTGCGCCGCCATTCAAGATCGTGAATTTCGAGATTCTGTACGGTGAAGGCATTTCGCACGAAGGCGAGCTGATCGCCATGGGTGTGGACAATAACCTCATCGACAAAGCCGGTGCCTGGTACAGCTACAACGGCGAACGCATTGGCCAGGGCAAGGAGAAAGTCCGTGATTTCCTCAAGAGTAATCCTGAGATAGCCAATGACATCGAGGCAAAGCTGCGCGAAATGCTGCTGCCCAAGCCCAAATCCAGAGGCGAGCTTAACGAGCCGGCCGATGCTGCTGTTATAGATGAGTCGGTTTCTGAAGAGGTTTAACCGCTTCGGGTAGTTTCTGCGCGTGGCCTCCAGTGCGAAACATGTTGCCGTCAGGCTGCTCGCCCGGCGTGAACATTCGGCGGAAGAGATATGCCGGAAGCTGGCAAAGCGTGAATTCGAGGCCGATGAAATTGCCTCTGCGCTGGTCGAGTTGCAGCGCGGTGGCTGGCAGTCGGATGAACGCTTCGCCGATGCCTATATCCGCAGCCGCAGACTGAAGGGATTCGGGCCGGTGCGCATCGCCGCCGAGCTCAGGGAGCGGGGTGTCGCTGAAGAGATTACGCAGCGTTACCTGTCCGCCGATGATGATATCTGGTGGCAAACCATCGAGCAGGAATACCGCAAAAAATACCGTGGAAGCCGTTTTGATGATTATCGGGAGAAGGCCCGGCGCATGCGTTTTCTGCAGCATCGGGGCTTTTCGCTGGCGCAGATTAACGCCGTCGTTAAAAATAAAGAAGGCAATTAGTAAAATATAAACAACAACATAACAAATGTATTTAAAGTAATTTATCCTATGACTTCCAGCGCAGAACTCCGTCAGCAATTTCTCGAATTTTTCAAAAACAAGGGTCACGAAGTGGTGCCCAGCAGTTCGCTGGTGCCGGGCAATGATCCCACGCTGCTGTTCACCAATGCCGGCATGGTGCAGTTTAAGGATGTCTTTCTGGGGCGCGACAAACGCCCCTACACACGCGCCACCAGCAGCCAGCGCTGCGTGCGTGCCGGCGGCAAACACAATGATCTGGAGAACGTCGGTTATACCGCGCGCCACCATACCTTTTTCGAGATGCTGGGCAACTTCAGTTTCGGCGATTATTTCAAGCGCGACGCCATCGCCTTCGCCTGGGAGTTTCTGACCGAGACGGCCGGGTTGCCCGCAGAGCGCCTGTGGGTGACGGTTTATGAGGAGGATGACGAAGCTGCCGACATCTGGCTGAAAGAGATAGGTGTGAGCCCGGATTGCTTCAGCCGCATCGGTGACAAGGAAGGCGGCAAGCAGTACGAGAGTGATAATTTCTGGTCGATGGGTGACACCGGCCCCTGCGGCCCATGCACCGAAATATTCTACGATCACGGCGCGGACATCGCCGGTGGCCCGCCGGGTACGCCGGAAGAGGACGGTGATCGTTATATCGAGATCTGGAATCTAGTGTTCATGCAGTACAACCGCAGCAGTGACGGCGAGCTGCACAACCTACCTGCGCCTTCGGTGGATACCGGCATGGGGCTGGAACGTCTGGCGGCCATTCTTCAGGGTGTGCACAACAATTACGATATCGACCTGTTCAAGCATCTGATCAGGGCGGCGGCGAAAGTCACCGATACCGATGATCTGAGCAGCAAGTCACTGCGGGTGATTGCCGACCATATCCGCTCCTGCGCGTTTCTGATTGTCGACGGAGTGATTCCCTCCAACGAAGGCCGGGGTTATGTGCTGCGCCGCATCATCCGTCGCGCCGCGCGTCATGGCCACAAGCTGGGCATGAGCGACCGATTCTTTTACAAGCTGGTTGTGCCGCTGGTGGAGCAGATGGGCGAGGCCTATCCCGATCTGGCGGAGGCTCAGGCCAATGTCGAGCGCGTGCTCAAACTGGAAGAGGAGCGCTTTGCGGAGACGCTGGATCAGGGCATGCGTATTCTGGAAGAGGTAATCGGCCGGTTGGACGGCAAAACCATTCCCGGTGAGACCGCATTCAAGCTGTATGACACCTACGGTTTCCCCATTGACCTGATCGCAGACATCGCGCGCGAGCGTGATCTGGTGGTCGATCACGCCGGCTTTGAGGTGGCGATGGACGCGCAGCGCGACCGCGCTCGTACTGCCAGCCAGTTTGGCGTGGACTACAACCGCGACGTCGAAGCGGCCACGGAGACCGCTTTCACCGGTTACGATCAGGTGCTTCAGTCCTGTAATATCAAGGAGATATTTGTCGATTCTAATCCTGTTTCTATTCTTCAGGTCGGGCAGAAAGCGATCATCGTGCTCGACGAAACCCCGTTTTATGCCGAGGCCGGCGGGCAGGTGGGCGATGTCGGTGTGCTCTCCACCGATTCGGCCAGTTTCGCCGTGCACGACACCCAGAAGCAGGGCCAAAGCGTGCTCCACATCGGTGAGCTCGAGGCGGGCACGCTGGCCGTGGGCGAGGTGGTGCTGGCGGCGATTGGTCAGGATAATCGCGACGCGATTCGGCGCAATCATTCCGCCACCCATCTGCTGCATGCTGCGCTGCGCGAAGTGCTGGGCGAGCATGTGCAGCAGAAAGGCTCGCTGGTTAATGCCGAGCGCCTGCGTTTCGATTTCTCGCATTTCGAACCCATCAAAGCCGATGAACTGCGCCGCATCGAGCGCCGGGTGAATGAGTTTATTCGCCAGAACTCGCCGGCGGCAATGCAGGAGATGAGCATCGACGAGGCGAAAAAATCCGGTGCCATGGCCCTGTTCGGCGAGAAGTATGAAGACCGGGTGCGAGTGGTGTCGATGGGCGATCAGGCTGAAGGCCGGTTCTCCACCGAGCTGTGCGGCGGCACCCACGTCAGTCGCGTCGGTGATATCGGCTTCTTCAAGATCACCGCCGAGAGCGGTATCGCTTCCGGCGTGCGGCGCATCGAAGCGGTCACCGGTGCCGGTGCGGTCGCCTGGGCCGAGGCCTGCGAAAGCCAGATCGATATCATCACCGATCTGCTCAAAGCCGGTCGTGAAGAGGTCACCGGCAAGCTGGAGCAGATGATGGTGCGCTTGCGCGAACAGGAAAAAATGCTGGCCCAGCTGAAAGGCAAGCTGGCGTCACAGGCGGGCAGTGACCTGTCGGCCCAGGCGGAAGAGGTCAATGGCGTGAACATATTGGCGGTTCAGCTGGAAGGCGCAGACAGCAAGACCCTGCGCGATACCCTGGATCAGCTCAAGAATAAGCTGGGCTCATCGGCCATTCTGCTCGCTAGCGAAGAGGGCGGCAAAGTGCGTTTGATTGCGGGCGTGAGCAAGGATCAGACCGCAAAGATCAAAGCCGGTGACCTGGTGAATGTGGCCGCAGTCGAAGTCGGTGGCAAGGGCGGTGGCCGCCCTGACATGGCACAGGCGGGGGGCGATCAGCCGGAAAATATCCCGCAGGCACTGGCAGCAGCCAGAGCCTGGCTGCGCAATAACCTGTAATTATTTTGTCACAATCAATTGCCTTAATAATCACGCGCTTATATACTGCCGAGCCTTTATGGAACCTTGTGCAGCGCTAAGACTCTACTAACATGGCTTTAATCGTACAAAAATATGGCGGTACTTCAGTCGGCTCTATCGAGAAAATCGGTAAAGTGGCTGACAAGGTCTGCGCGCTGGCCAAATCGGGCGATCAGGTGGTGGTGGCAGTTTCCGCGATGAGTGGTGAGACCAACCGCCTCATCGCGCTGGCTCATGAAATGAGCAGCAAGCCGCATACCCGTGAGATGGATGTGATTATTTCGACTGGTGAGCAGGTTACTATCGCTTTGTTGACCATGGCCTTACTGGACAGGGGCTGTGAAGCGCGCTCTTATACCGGCACACAAATTAAGATGCTCACCGACAGCGTCCATGGCAAAGCCCGAATTCGCGAAGTCCAGTGTGACGCCATGCGCGAGGATCTGAATGCAGGCCGGGTAGTCGTGGTCGCCGGATTCCAGGGGGTCGACGAACACGGCAACATCACCACTTTGGGTCGCGGCGGTTCAGATACCACCGCCGTGGCCATTGCCGCCGCCCTTAAGGCCGATGAATGCCAGATTTATACAGACGTGGATGGGGTTTATACGACCGACCCACGCATTGAGCCCAAGGCTCGAAAACTGGACCGCATTACTTTTGAAGAAATGCTGGAAATGGCCAGCCTGGGTTCAAAAGTATTGCAGATTCGTTCCGTTGAATTTGCAGGAAAATACAACGTTCCCTTAAGAGTGTTGTCTTCCTTTGAAGAGGGAAGTGGAACTTTAATAGCACTGGAGAATGATGACGTGGAGCAAGCTTTAATTTCAGGCATAGCGTTTAACCGTGATGAGGCGCAGCTGACCATGACCGGCGTGCCCGATCAGCCTGGCGTGGCCTCTAAAATATTAGGGCCGATTACCCGGGCCAATATCGAAATCGACATGATCGTGCAGAACATCAGCGCCGACGGCTGCACCGATTTCACCTTCACAGTGCACCGTAATGACTATGCCACAGCGCTTGAGCTGCTAAAGCAAACCGCCGGTGAGCTGGGTGCGAAGTCCGCCATTGGTGATGACCAAATTGCCAAAATCTCGGTGGTGGGTGTAGGCATGCGTTCACACGCGGGCATTGCCAATATCATGTTCCAGACTCTGGCGGACGAGAATATCAATATCCGCATGATCTCAACTTCAGAAATTAAAATTTCTGTCGTGATAGACGAAAAGTATTTAGAATTGGGCGTTCGCAGTTTGCATCAGGCTTTCGGTCTGGACAACGACGGCCGGCTCAGCCGTATAGCCTAAAAGAATTTGGCCGATGTGTTGCCCCGGCATATCAAGCAGGTGAGAGGGGCAAAAGCGGAAAATCAGAGAAAATGTTCGCGCTTTTTCTGACTGGTTTTCCTTACAGTAGATACACACAACATGGAGAATGGAAATGTTGATATTAACAAGACGCGTTGGTGAAACGCTGATGATTGGTGATGACGTAACAGTAACTGTACTAGGTGTGAAGGGCAATCAGGTCCGTATTGGAATCAATGCCCCCAAAGATGTTTCCGTGCATCGTGAAGAAATTTACGAACGCATTAAAGCCGAACAAGGTCAAGGTGGAAATGTTGAATCAGGTAATGCCGCAGAGCCAGGTAACGCTGCAGAGCCAGGTAATGCTGAAGAGCTAGGCAATACCATTGAAAAGGGTAATATGGCTGAATAAAAGCTTTACCCGATAACCGAACACAGGTATCCTTCGCACGGTCGAAAAAGACCAGCACAAGATATCTGGGTTCGGTTTTTTATTTTTGATGTTTTAGTTTGAAATAAAAGCCAGTCAGTATAATCATGCAGCATCATATTGATGTAAAATAATCGCGGTTATGACGGGTTTCACAAAAAGTAATTCATTACTCCAGAAATTCGGAATAAAGCAGTAAAGTTTGAATACGGAGAAATGGCCGAGTGGCTGACTGAATCGTCAGGAACGATTCAGAACATCGCGAAGCGATAGCCCGAAGGGTGAGGGCAGGACAGCCCGAATAACGCGCGACTGGAGCGCCATGTGTCAGTTCACATTAATCCAGAATAAAGCAGTAAAGTTTGAATACGGAGAAATGGCCG
>JAVVEE010000072.1:0-12543 GCA_032251315.1 Gammaproteobacteria bacterium | reverse complement strand
GTTCGTGTTCAGGGGCGTAGTAATCGGTGGTTTTATAGAGAAATTCCGCGGATTCTGACAGCACTATAAATCCGTGGGCAAAGCCTTCGGGTACCCAGAACTGGCGTTTATTTTCTGCGGACAGGTTCACGCCTGCCCACTGGCCAAAGGTAGCGGATGATTTTCTAAGATCGACCGCGACATCGAAGACCTCACCGCTGACGACGCGCACCAGTTTGCCCTGCGGCTGTTTGATCTGGTAATGCAGTCCGCGCAATACGCCTTTTGAAGATTTGGAATGGTTGTCCTGGACAAACTCCCTGTCTATGCCGGTTAGTTCCTGAAACCTTTTTTTGTTGAAGCTTTCAAAAAAGAAACCGCGTTCATCGCCGAATACCTTGGGCTCGATGATAAAAACATCGGGAATTCCTGTTTCAATTATTTTCATAAACTCATGGTTTCGTAAATATAAATTATTAGCTAAAGGATAGTTGGCAGTTAAAATCTTAAGGATTTTACTGCCAACTGCCAACTCATAACTGCCAACTATCTTTTAAGTCAAAACGTCCTCATTCGCCCGGCGTATCAGATATTCGCCATACTGGTTTTTCTTTAAGGGCTGCGCCAGCTCAATTAGTTTTTCTTTGCTGATGTAGCCCATTTCGTAGGCGATCTCTTCGATGCAGGCAACTTTCAGGCCCTGACGATTTTCGATGGTCTGGATGAAGTTAGAGGCTTCCAGCAAACTTTCATGTGTGCCGGTGTCCAGCCAGGCGTAACCACGGCCCATGAGCTCGACTTTTAAATCGCCCTGCTCCAGATATTTCTGGTTAACAGTGGTGATTTCCAGCTCGCCTCTTTTCGATGGTTTGATCTGTTTGGCCATTTCGACCACGCTGTTGGGGTAAAAATACAGCCCCACTACCGCGTAATGGCTTTTAGGACTTTCCGGCTTTTCTTCGATGCTCAATACATTACCTTTGGCATCAAATTCAGCCACACCGTAACGCTCGGGGTCTTTAACGTAATAGCCGAACACTGTCGCTTTTTTATCGTTCTTAACATTGGCGATAGAGCTTGCCAGCATGTCGGTCAGGCCATGGCCATAGAAAATATTGTCGCCCAGTATCAGACACACATCGTCATTGCCAATAAATTCTTCGCCGATGATGAACGCCTGCGCCAGCCCTTCGGGCAAAGGCTGTTCGGCATAGGTAAATGACATGCCGATGTCCGCACCATCGCCCAATAAAGTTTTAAATTGCGGCAGATCATGCGGTGTGGAGATGATAAGTACCTCGGTGATACCGGCGAGCATGAGCACCGACAGCGGATAATAGATCATCGGCTTGTCGTAGACAGGCACGAGCTGTTTGCTCAGACCCTGGGTAATGGGATAAAGACGCGTGCCGGAACCGCCGGCCAGGATTATTCCTTTCATGATGAAGTGATAGTTGGCAGTTGGCAGTTGGCAGTTGGCAGTGAAAACATAGTTGGCAGTTGGCAGTTGGCAGTTGGCAGCAAAGGCAAGTTCAAATTCAAATTCAAAAAAAGCTTTGTACTGTGAGTGCTCACTGTTGTTTGATTGAGTTTATTAGTCCTACTAGCATGGCTGATATTTCTTTTGTTTCTGCTACCCATCTCTTACCTGTCTCCTTTGATATGTATTCGATTTTAATGCCGATGTAGGTCTGTGTTCTTAATTCTGCACAGGATGCTTTGGCATACGATAAAAAATTCAATTTTTCTTTTACGGAGTTTCGATCCATGCCTTCAGCAATATTGCTGGGTATAGACAGACCAGAGCGCGTAATCTGGTCTTTAAAGCCATAATCTTTTAGCTGCTGCAATTCTTTATAAATTTCGGCACTGAGTCCAGCAGAACGTTTCCATACATCCAGATCTTCAAATGCCATGTTGAGCTCCTTAAAAAATAGTTGGCAGTAGGCAGTTTGCAGTAGGCAGTTAAAAGCTTTTTACTGCTTACTGCTTACTTACTGCCTGCCTATTACTAATAGCCTATTATTGCCTATCTATAATTAACTACAAACTGCATATTATGTTTTAACTGCCAACTGCCAACTGCCAACTGCCTACTATGTTTTATGTTTTAACCCCAAGCCTCTGACCCTGATAGCTCCCATCCTGCACATGCCGACACCATTCGCCATTATCCAGATACCACTGGATGGTTTTTTCCATGCCGCTTTCGAATGTCTCCTGCGGCAGCCAGCCCAGTTCGCGGGCGATTTTACTGGCATCTATGGCATAACGAAGATCGTGGCCGGGGCGGTCTGTGACGTAGGTAATGAGTGATTCGTGGGGTTTGTGGGGCGAATCGGGTACCAGCTGGTCGAGCAGGGCGCAGATGGTTTTCACTACTTGCAGGTTGGTTTTTTCGTTATGCCCGCCGATGTTGTAGGTTTCGCCGGTTTTGCCGGTTTCGAGTACCAGTCGCAGGGCGCGGGCGTGGTCGTCGACGTGTAGCCAGTCGCGGATTTGCGAGCCGTCGCCATAGATGGGCAAAGGCTTGCCGGCCAGCGCGTTGAGGGTCACCAGCGGGATGAGTTTTTCCGGGAACTGGTAGCCGCCATAGTTGTTGGAGCAGTTGGTGATGACGATGGGCAGGCCATAGGTGCGGTGCCAGGCTCTGACCAGATGGTCGGATGAGGCCTTGCTGGCTGAATAGGGTGAGCTGGGTTCGTAGCTGGTTTCTTCGGTGAAAAAGCCGTCGGCTTCGAGGTCGCCATAGACTTCGTCGGTGGAGACGTGATGGAACCGGAACGCGGCTTTTTTACCGGCCTCCAGCTGCTCCCAGTATTTTTTCGCCGCATCCAGCAGGATGTAGGTGCCCACGATGTTGGTCTGGATAAAGTCGGCTGGGCCGTCAATGGAACGATCAACATGCGACTCGGCGGCCAGATGCATGACGGCGTCGGGCTGGTAGTGCTCGAATATGCGCTGCACCGCAGCGGCATCACAGATATCGGCATGTTCGAAATGATAGCGGGGATGGTCAGACACTGTCGTCAGTGATTCCAGATTGCCTGCGTAGGTCAGCGCATCCAGATTAATGATTTCGTGTTCGGTATCGTTGATGTATTGACGAATGACTGCGGAGCCAATAAAACCAGCGCCGCCTGTTACGATTATCTTCACTTGAAAATCCTTATATCTTTTTAAAACAATGTGTTACGCCATTACAAAGCCTATAGCGCGTTAACAATCTGGAGAACCTGGGAAGTGAGTACTAAAAACCGTTCCTAAGGAGTCTCTGATTTATCTGTCATTTCGACTGCAAGGAGACTAAATCGCATGGAGCGATTTGAACAGCGAAGCTGGCCCAAAGGGCGCAGGGCAAGGATGCCCGCAGTAAATCTTGTTTTTAATCTCTCTGCACAATCAAACAGTTAAAGATCTCTCTCTGCGTTCGAGATGACAGCTTAACAATCAATCAGAACGCTTTTAAATTCATGCCGCCGCCCCTGAAAACAAAAGAGCAGATCTAAAGCAACTAAACGACTTTACAAAAATATTGGTGGAGCTAGGCGGGATCGAACCGCCGACCTCTTGCATGCCATGCAAGCGCTCTCCCAGCTGAGCTATAGCCCCGATTTGGGTGGCGAGGACTATACTTGATTCACTTTTCAAAGTAAACGAACTCAGCTCACTTTTACGCCCAATTTCACATCCATTACTGGTTTGCGATAAAGACCAGCAGCTTGTCAATTCTGCTCAGGGTTTTCTCCTTGCCCAGCAGGTCGAGCGTGGTATCGATGGATGGCGAGGTGGTTGAGCCGGTTACCGCTATGCGTAGCGGCTGCGCCACTTTTGGAAAGCCTGTCTCCAGCTCGTTGACCACTTCCTGAATCACATGATGAATCTCGTCGGCATACCACTCTTCCAGCGCTGAAAACTTCTGCCTGACCGATCGCAGAATCTCAACCGTGCCCGGTTTGATGTGTTTTTTCACCGCCTTGGCGTCATATTCTGAGACCGCTTCGTAGAAGAAACGGCTATTTTCCACCATCTCCACCAGCGTGCTGCTGCGTTCGCGCAGCAGCAGCACAATTTCGACCAGTGCCGGGCCGGTTTCGATTTTGATGCCGTGTTCCATCATATAGAAGGCCAGCTGCTCGGCCACGTTCACCGGGTCGAGGCTCATCAGGTATTGCTGGTTCATCCACTGCAATTTCTCGATGCTGAAATTGGAGGAGGACTTGTTGATGTCCTTGATATCGAATTTTTCGATCATCTCTTCCAGGGTGAAGATCTCCTGATCACCGTGCGACCAGCCCAGACGTACCAGGTAATTGATCACCGCCTCTTTCAGATAGCCCTCTTCATGGTATTGCATGACGCTGACCGCGCCGTGGCGCTTGGAGAGTTTCTTGCCGTCCGGGCCGTTGATCATCGGCAGGTGTGCATATTCGGGAATGCTGGCGCCGAGCGCATTCAAAATGTTGATTTGGCGCGGGGTGTTGTTCAGATGGTCATCGCCGCGAATAACATGGGTGATTTTCATGTCCCAGTCATCCACCACCACGGTCAGGTTATAGGTAGGGGTGCCGTCGGAGCGCTCGATGATCAGGTCGTCCAGCTCCCTGTTCTTGATCACCACCGTGCCGCGCACATGGTCGGTAATGGTGACTTCGCCGTCGAGCGGGTTTTTGAAACGTATCACCGTGTCATCCGCCGCACTCAAGCCTTTGTCACGACAGCAGCCGTCATACTTGGGCTTTTCCTTAGCCGCCATCTGCTGCTCACGCAGTTTTTCCAGGCGCTTTCTGGAGCAGCTGCAATAATAGGCGTGGCCACTGTCCAGCAGTTGCTGAATCACCTCCTTGTAGCGGTCAAACCGCTGGGTCTGGTAATACGGGCCTTCATCGTGCTCCATGCCCAGCCACTCCATGCCGTCGAGAATGGCATCGACCGCTTCCTGCGTTGAGCGCTCCCGGTCGGTATCTTCGATGCGCAGGACAAACACGCCGCCCATTTTTTTGGCGTACAGCCATGAGAACAGCGAAGTGCGGGCACCACCAATGTGGAGATAACCGGTGGGACTGGGGGCAAATCGGGTACGGACTGTCATAATATTTTGGCCGGTTAAATGTGTAAAAATTAAAGGTCAGGACGACTATAGTCTTAAAAATGCCATAAAAACATATATCCACAGGTGGATGCAGATAAACGCAAATGAAATCAAAAGCTTTAGTCCGCGAAAGACGCGAAGGACGCGAAAAAAGCAAAACCTTTAATGGTTTTTTTGGCGTTCTTCGCGTTCTTCGCGGACCGAGGTTTTGTCTTTATCCGTGAAATACGCAAAATGTGGACTTATGATAATGCCATAAAAACATATGTCCACAGGTGAAAGCAAAAGCTTTAGTCCGCGAAGAACGCCAAGGACGCGAAAAAGGCTAAAACAATAATTTTTTTAATGGTTTTTTTACTACGCGCTATCCTTGGTTACGAATTACTTCCTGTAATTCGCCCTGCGGGCCGCACTGCGTGCGTTCAAAATGCTCCCGGCATTTTAGTGCGTTCTTCGCGAACCGAGGCTTTTGTTCATCGGTGTTCATCTGTGGACCAATGCCTTAAATGCCCGGCTTTTAACTGCCAACTGCAAACTGCCTACTGCCAACTATGTTTTACCAACTATGTCTTACGCTAAACTAGCCGAATGCCGGAAAACACAACCACCCCCGAAGAGTTGCTCCAGAAGCTAAAGCTCTGGTCAAAAGAGCTGGGCTTTCAACAGCTTGAGGTCACTGATACCGATCTGGGCGACTATCAGGGTTATTTTCTTGACTGGCTGGATCAGGATCGTCATGGCGAAATGGGTTATATGCACAAACACGGCAGCATGCGTTATCAGGCCGATGAGCTGGTGGCGGGTACGCTGCGCATTATTTCGGTGCGCATGGATTATTACCCGCCGGACTGCGAATCGGCAGAGGCCACGCTGGCAGACACCGAGCTGGGTTACATTTCGCGCTATGCCCTGGGGCGCGATTATCACAAGCTGATGCGCAAACGTTTGCAGAAACTGACCGACAAAATCAGCGCTGAAATCGGTGATTTCGGCTATCGCGTGTTTGTCGATAGCGCCCCCGTGCTGGAAAAACCGCTGGCCGAAAAGGCCGGGCTGGGCTGGATCGGCAAGCATACTAACCTGATCAACCAGAAAGCCGGCTCGTGGTTTTTTCTGGGCGAAATCTACACCGATCTGCCCCTGCCCGTCAGCAACAACGCGCCCGAATCACACTGCGGCAGCTGCCAGGCCTGCATCGACATCTGCCCGACCCGGGCCATTATCGCCCCCTATCAACTCGATGCCCGCCGCTGCATCTCCTATCTCACCATCGAGCTCGATGGCGCGATTCCGGTTGAATTCAGAGCCGCCATCGGCAACCGCATCTACGGCTGTGATGATTGCCAGCTGTGCTGCCCGTGGAACCGTTTCGCCACACCCAGCACCGAGGCCGACTTTTTAACCCGTCACCCGCTGGATGCACCCAAACTGCTGGAGCTGTTCAACTGGAGTGAGCCGGAGTTTCTGAAAAATACCGAAGGCTCCGCCATCCGCCGTATTGGTTATGAACGCTGGCAACGCAATATCGCCATCGCGCTAGGCAACGCCCCGCACTCAGCGGAGATTGTCGTCGCGCTCGAAAACAAACTCACCGGGGCCTCGCCGATGGTGGCGGAGCATATTGAGTGGGGGTTGAAGAGATTAAAACATAGTTGGCAGTAGGCAGTTGGCAGTTGGCAGTTAAAAGAAGTGCGATTAAGGCATTGGTCCACAGATTAACGCAGATAAAATCAAAAGCCTCAGTCCGCGAAAAACGCAAAGAACGCCAAAAAAACATTAAAGATTATTGTTTTTGCTTTTTTCGCGTCCTTCGCGTCCTTCGCGTCCTTCGCGTCCTTCGCGTCCTTCGCGTCCTTCGCGGATATAGATTTTGTTCTTAAAATCTGTGTTCATCTGCGGACTAATGCCCTTATTTATCGCCTGCCCGGTTTTAACTGCCAACTGCAAACTGCCTACTGCCAACTATGTTTTATCTACCAACTATGTTTTACTATGTTTTAAAGATGGAGTAATAATCCAGCAGGCCGCTGGTTGAGCAGTCGTAGTCTTCGGGTGGGTGGTCGCTGGCGAGTACTTGCATGATTTCGCCGGCCAGTTGTTTGCCCAGTTCTACGCCCCATTGATCGAAGGAGTTGATATTCCAGATCACGCCTTGCACAAACACTTTGTGTTCGTACATCGCCAGTAGCGCGCCCAGGGTGCGCGGGTCGAGTTTTTCAAACATGATTGAGTTGGTCGGTTTGTTACCTTCAAAAATTTTGTGCGGCAATATCTCTTCCAGCCGGTCTTCCGCGACACCGGCGGATTCGAGTTCGTGCCGTGCTTCGGCCTCGGTCTTGCCCATCATCAGGGCGCGGGTCTGGGCCAGGAAGTTGGAGAGCAGGACCTTATGCTGTGAGCCGAGCGGGTTCTTGCTTCTGGCGGGAATCAGGAAATCGGCGGGTACCGGTTTGGTGCCCTGGTGCAGCAGCTGGAAAAATGCATGCTGGCAGTTGCTGCCGGTTTCTCCCCAGATAATGGGGCCGGTAAGGTAATCGACGCGCTCGCCCTGACGGTTGATGGTTTTGCCGTTGCTTTCCATATCCAGCTGCTGCAGGTAGGCAGGCAACCGCCGCAGATACTGGTTATAGGCCATCACGGCATGGCTTTGCGCATCGAAGAAGTTGTTGTACCAGATGCCCAGCAGGGCCAGGATTATGGGGATGTTTTTTTCTATCGGGGCATTTCTAAAATGCTCATCCATGGCGTAGGCACCTTCCAGAAAATCTTCGAAATGATCCATGCCCAGATACAGCACAATGGGCAGGCCGATGGCGGACCAGAGCGAGTAACGCCCCCCTACCCAGTCCCAGAATTCGAAGATATTTTCGGACAGAATGCCAAACTCATTGGCTGCCCGGGTGTTGCTGCTGACGGCAACAAAATGTTTGGCGACGGCTTTTTCCGAGCCGGTGGTGCTGACAAACCACTGCCGCGCGCTGTGCGCGTTCATCATGGTTTCCTGCGTGGTGAATGATTTCGAGGAGACGATGAACAGGGTCGATTCCGGCTCCACGAATTTCAGGATTTCGGAGAGATGCGTCGGGTCGACATTGGAGACAAAGTGCACGTTCATGCCGCGTTGCGCAAACGGTTTCATGGCGTCACAGACCACATGCGGGCCCAGATCCGAACCGCCGATGCCGATGTTGATCACGTCTTTTATCAGGTGGCCGCTGTAACCCCGCCAGTGCCCGCCGCGCACGCGTTCTGAAAAATAACGCATCTGCTGCAACACCTTGTTAATTTTAGGCATTACATCCTCACCATCGACAAACACCGGCTTGTTGCTGCGATTGCGCAGGGCGGTGTGCAGAACCGGCCGGTATTCCGAAATATTGATTGCCTTGCCTTCAAACATCTGCTCGCGCCAGCCTTCTACATCGGTCTCACGCGCCAGATTGCAGAGCAGGCGGAAGCTTTCGTCGGTCATGCGGTTTTTGGAGAAATCCAGCAGAATGTCGTCCATCTGTGTGCTGAATTTTTCAAAACGCTGGTCATCCTGCGCGAACAGGTCCCGCATGTGCAGGCCTTTAACTTCTGAAAAATGTGACTCTATCGCCTTCCAGGCGGGCAGTTCCGTTAATTTAGACATATGAATTTAAACCTTTTTATTTTGTTCATATTATGTAGCGCAAACACGCCTGTTCCGTTCCTGAATCCCCAAAATGGCGGTATTTATTTTTGGTATATCAGCCAAAAGCCGCATGAGCTATAATGTTGCGCCTTATACAGGACAATATGCGTCAAATAGTATCATTTATGAGTCATTCAAAAACACCTGAAAATCCGTCCGCCGACCTTTCCATTAGAAAGGAGCCCGCAGGCCTGCTCAATACTGCCAGCAGCGACAAGCAGCTACGGGCGCGCGTTAAGCTGTTTGGCAATCTGCTGGGCAATGTTTTACTTTCACAGGCCGGGGCCAAGGTTTACGACTCGGTGGAAAAGCTACGGTTGGGCTTTATCGCCCTGCATAAAAAGGATGACCCTGCACGACGCGCGCAGATGATGTCGATGATTGAATCGCTGGATGCTGAAACGCTGTCTCAGGTGGTGCGCGCTTTCAGCACCTATTTCAGCCTGGTGAATATCGCCGAGGAAGCCTCTCAGCACCAGCTGCGACGCCGCCAGCTGCGGCAGCGCAAAAACAACGACCACCTCTGGGTGGGCTCATTTGAATCGGCCTTGTACGATCTGAAAAATCTGGGCATGAATGCCCGACAATTGCAGAATCTGTTCGATCGCCTGGCTTATATTCCGGTGATTACGGCACATCCGACCGAATCCAAACGCCGCAGCGTGCTATACGCTCTGCGTCGCATCTTTCTCACCAACGAGAAACTGAATGACACCCGTTTAGGCACGGATCAGCGCAAGGAGATTATTCAGGAACTGGAAACCCAGATTCAGATTCTGTGGCGCACCGATGAGGTGCGCGAAGATCGCCCGCAGGTCAGGGACGAGATCAAAAACGGGCTGTACTATTTTAAGGAGAGTCTGTTCGACGCCATTCCGGTCATCTACAGAAATCTGGAACGACGGGTTCGCGAACACTACCCCAATGAAAGGGTCAGTGTTCCCAGTTTTTTGCGCTTCGGTTCATGGATCGGCGGCGACCGCGATGGCAACCCTAACGTCAAGCCCGAAACCACGGTTCTGGCTTTATATCTGCAATCAGAAGCAGCGCTGGAGGAGTATGTTCGCCGGCTGACTGAAATCTTCAAGCATCTGACCCACTCTGACCGGCTGTGTACGCCCAGCGAGGCCTTCACCGAAAGTCTGAAGCAGGATGAGTACCTCCGCTTCGAAGTGTTCACCACCAAGCCGACCATCTACAGCCGCGCGCCTTACCGTCGAAAAATTGCTTTCATGCGCCACCGCTTGCAGAAGAATCTGGACAGCATTCGTGCCGGTCTGCGAAAAATTGACGGCAATACCGACCCGATCGATGCCAGTGAATTCAAAAGCGCCTATCCCTCGGAGCAGGAGTTTCTTAACGATCTCTACCTGATTCGTGACTCCCTGTGCTCTCACGGCGACCAGAATATCGCCGATAGCGTACTCAATGATTTCATTCGTCTGGTGGAATCTTTTGGCTTCTACCTGATGCAGCTGGATATCCGTCAGGAATCAACCCGTCACAGCGATGCAGTGGCTGAGATCTTGCAGCAGGTTGATAGCAGCATCGACTACCCTGCTTTATCCGAAGCCGGGCGTCTGCAACTGCTTGCCGACCTGATCGACCGGGCTGACAGTCAGTTCCTGCTGGACAAAGACAAGCTGAGTGAGCCGCACAGGGAGACCATGGAGGTCTTGCAGGCGATGGCTACCATGAGTCATGAAATCAGCCCGGACTGTTTCGGCACCTACGTTATCTCCATGACCCATCAGGCCAGTCACATTATGGAAGTGATGTGGCTGGCTTCGCTGCTGGGCCTCGCCGGTAAAACTGAGGATGGCTGGTTCTGTAACATTCAGATTTCGCCCCTGTTTGAAACCATTGAAGATCTCGAGCGCATCGAAATCGTGTTATCAGCCCTGTTTGAGAACGACGTTTACAAAGGCCTGCTCAAGGCCTCCGGTAACCAGCAGGAGGTGATGCTGGGTTATTCCGATTCCTGCAAGGATGGCGGCATTCTGGCCTCCTCGTGGCAGCTGTTCGAGGCGCAGGAAAAAGTCATCAAGCTCACCGACAGTCACAGTATCGAATGCCGGTTATTTCACGGCCGTGGCGGCACCATTGGCCGTGGCGGCGGCCCTACTTATGAATCGATTTTGGCGCAACCCGCCGGCACTGTTCACGGTGAAATCAAATTTACCGAACAGGGTGAAGTGCTGTCCAACAAATACAGCAATCCTGAAACCGCGGTCTACGAACTCACCATGGGGCTTTCCGGCCTGCTGATGGCGAGCCGTTATAACGTCATGCCCTGCGAAACCAGCACTACGCCCGAGCGTGTGCAGATCATGCGGGAGATTATGGAAATCGGCGAAGATACCTATCGCCAGCTCACTGACCGCACCGAAGGCTTCCTCGATTATTTCTACGAAGCCACGCCGGTTAGTGAAATCGCCCTGATGAATATCGGCTCACGCCCCTCGCACCGCAAGCAGGGCGACCGCTCAAAAACCTCGGTGCGTGCCATCGGCTGGGTCTTTGGCTGGGCGCAATCGCGCCATACCCTGCCGGCCTGGTACGGCATTGGTTCGGCGCTTGAGGCCTGGGTTAACAACGATGAAAGCCGTATGAAAAAATTACAGGAGCTTTATCGGAGCTGGCCCTATTTCCGCGCCCTGCTCAGTAATACCGAAATGGCTTTATACAAAGCCGACATCGTCACGGCCAAGGAATATGCTGAGCTGTGTTTGTCGGCGGAAGTACGCGACCGCGTATTCGGCATGATCAAGGCCGAGTACGATCGCACCTACCAGTACACGCTGAAGGTTGCCGAGATGAATCATCTGCTCGACGATATCGAGCCACTGGCTTTATCGCTAAGGCGTCGCGACCCGTATCTCGACCCTTTAAACCATATCCAGATCAAATTGCTCAAACGCTGGCGCGATGAATCACTGAGCAAGGAAGAGCGCGAAAAGTGGCTGGATCCATTGCTGAGAAGCATTAACGCCATTGCTGCCGGTATGCGCAATACCGGCTAGAAGGCTTTAACCAGAATCTGCGGTTAAACCGCAGATTCTGGTTAAAGTTTCCAATAGGGCGAATCACAGTGGCGAACGAAAACATTACTGATTTAATCTTGATATTACGCTCAGATTACCTAGACTTGCGCTAAGGAATATTTGAACCAATCATGACTATTGAAGCTGACCGTAATCACCCTCCTGAACGTCTATCCGATGTATTCAGAGGCCGTCTGGCGCGAAGGACAACAAGAACCGAGGAAGTAATGAAATGAATTTTGACCAGTCAAATTTGATTGTAACCTCGCTGCTGGTAATACTGGGCCTTTCTGTATTGGTGGCCGTAATCATCATTACCAAAACTTTCGCCAATGAAGCCAGAGAAAAGAAAGCCAAAGCAGCCCGACTTGCGGCAGAAGAACAGAAGCTCGCAAATGAAAAGAAGGTGCGCACCCGCCCCAAGCCTAAAGTCGTACCCGCCCCGGCTAAAAAACAAAAAGATGATGTCAGCGAAGATGACGACCTGGTCGCCGCAGCTGAAGTCTATTTAACCTACGAACTCAAGGAACAGGCCATCACCTCGCTGGAAAAACACCTGCTGACAAACCCGACCGATAAACGCGCACTCGCCCTGCTCAAAAAAGCTGAAGCGTCGGGTTAAGAGATAAAACATAGTTGGCAGTTGGCAGTTGGCAGTAGGCAGTTTGCAGTTAAAAGCTGGGCATTTAAGGCATTGGTCCACAGATAATGGTATGGACCCACTCCCCCTTATAACCGGCCTCATAATGGGC
>JAVVEE010000071.1:0-12755 GCA_032251315.1 Gammaproteobacteria bacterium | reverse complement strand
GTTGGTTGAAATTCCATTTTGGCCCATTATGAGGCCGGTTATAAGGGGGAGTGGGTCCATACCATTATCTGTGGACTGAATGTTTTAACTGCCAACTATGTTTTATGGCTGCATCAATGCAGAATCGGCAACCGTGGAAGACAGCCACTGAGTCAGCTCCAGAGCTAATATTGTAGAAGCGGAGTTGAGTGCCTCGACGCCTCCACGGGCATCCTGAGTGCGGGCATCAAAGCGCTGATAAAATGCCCTGGTAGCGATCACCTCGTTGCTGCTTAAATCAATTAGATAAAACTCCATGCTCACCCGGCCTTCGGAAGTGCCATCAGAATTTATATGATGATAGAACTCAAGCAGGCTGCTTTCCAGTAAAAAATCTGCGCGGGCGCTGGAGTGTGACGGCAGTACCGACTTAAACGCGTCACTTTTACCAGCACAGGATACGAATGCAAAGCCAAGCATGTTGTTGGGCGTATCGCTCCAGCTGCTGTATGCATACGGGAGCTGCATCAATTCGTTTTGCTGATAAAGCAGGTTCCTGCTCCTAATCGCGGCGGTGCTTGTGGGCTTTGAGATTTTCAGCACCCTGGAAGACAGGGGCTCTGCCGGCAAAAGCGCGACCTTCTCGCATGAAGACTGGAGCGTGTACAGATCATCAGCAGAAACGGTTTTGGTGGCGCAACCTGATGCCAGGGCAATGCCGAGAAACAACAATAATGTATGCAGCTTATTCATTTTCGGAAGATTCTCCTGGGCCGGGTCGTGGCGCTGTTTGTTTGAAAAAAAGATCTCGCGGACTTCTCTGTATGTCCGAAAGCGTCTGCTCCATCTGGAGCGATAATGCGTTCAGCCTGTCCAGCAATGCATCTGCCTGTTCCCGGGCCGGGGCGCTCATCGCCTTGAGATTATAGTCGCCCCGTTGCAGGCTATTATTAAACGCCTGCGCAGCCTGCCCGATTTCATCTGCGGCATTAGCGGTTTTATCCAGCGAAGCAATGGCCTTTTTTTCCATGATCAAACCGTTTGCTAACAATGTGTCCAGTTCATCTTCGTAGCCTTTTATAGAGGCGGTGATTTCTACAGCGTTTTCTATCAAGGCGTTATAATTGGAGAGGTTTTCATTGCTTAATAAGGTATTGATGCGATTAAGTGCTTCCAGCAGACTTATGGCGATGTCCGGGAGCGAGTCATTGAGTTTGCCGAAAGTAGATGGGGCTGATTCAATAACGGGGACCTCTCCAGCCTGAGGCCTAAGGCGCGGCGAGGTTTTGCTGCCGCCTTCCAATTCAATAAACGCCAATCCGGTAAGGCCGTGAAATTTAAGTACTGCCACGCTGTCTGTTTTAACAGGGGCTTCTTTTTTCACTTTTAGCAATAATTCTATCTCTTCACTGTTACTGGGGTTTATTCGTATTGATTCGACTATTCCAATGTGGACACCCCGGTACTTTACTGAAGCGCTACGACTCAGGCCGGCAACGGATTCCTCGAAATATACTTTGTATAAAACATCATCATCCATGGATCGAAAATCTTCGAGCCAAAATATAAAGCCTACAAGCCCTATAACAAATATAATGACAAAACTCCCGACAAGGAGATTATTAGCTTTGCTTTCCATGTTATTTACTAAGCCTCATCGTGCCTCTGGCGCCTTTAAAAAATTTATTTATGACCGGATGATCCAGTCCAATGACTTCATCAAAATTGCCTTCAGCAATAACCTTATGATCGAACAAAACGCTAAAACGGTCGACGATGTTCATGATCAAATCAAGATCATGGGTGACCATAACAACGGTAAAACCTAGCAAATCTCTTAAGCCGACAATCAATTGCTCGAACTCTTCTGCACCTACAGGGTCCAGCCCGGAGGTGGGTTCGTCTAAAAAAAGGATTTCAGGATCCATTGACAGTGCTCTCGCCAGTGCTACGCGCTTGATCATGCCACCGCTCAGTTCTGATGGATAAAGAATGCCTGCATGTTCTGGCAGGCCAACCATATTTATTCTTGCCTTAACGATGACGTTAATTAAATCCTGAGGAAGATCTGTATATTCTTTAAGAGCAATGCCAATGTTCTCGGCCACATTTAATGATGAGAACAGTGCGCCCGATTGAAACAGCACGCCGAATCTTTTTTTCAACTCAAAGGCTTCCGATGAGCTTATATTCAGCACGTCATTACTGAGAACCTGAATATTTCCACTCTGTGGCTGAAGCAGCATGATCATCTCTTTCAGCAGTGTTGATTTCCCGGAACCACTGAAGCCCAGTAAACCGTATATTTCTCCTTCTTTTACGCTCAGGCTTATATGGTCGTGCACTACAGTCTCACCAAAACCGGTAACCACATCCTCAACACTTATCACGGTCTTTTTCAAATCCCTAACTCCGTTAAAATTATCGAGAACACCGCATCACAGGCAATTACCAGAAAAATAGCATTGACGACGCTTATCGTTGTATACCTGCCGATGCTCTCGCTATTGTATGAAACCTGGAAGCCGCGAAAGCATCCTACCGTGGCTATTAACAATGCAAAAAACGGTGCCTTTATAATTCCAATCCATACATGTCTCGAATCCAGTACAGTCTGCAGGCGCAATATGAATTCGGTATAGGAGATGTTCATCTGCGTGTCAGCGATCATCATCCCGGCGGCGATGCCGACAATGTCGGCAAAAAATATTAACAGTGGCATTGCTATCATTAAAGCCACAATTCTTGGTAGAACCAGAAACCTCATCGGATCAAAACTCATGGTTTTCATGGCGCTGACTTCTTCGGTTATTTTCATTACGCCTATTTGTGCCGTATAAGATGCTCCGCTTCTGCCGGCCACAACAATTGCTATAATTAAAGGTGCAAGTTCTCGAGTTATAGAGATGGCTATCATTTCGACTATAAAAATATTTGCACCGAGCTTTTCCAGTTGCACGGATGCCTGGTATGAAACCACAATTCCAATTAAAAAAGCGGTGACGGCTACGATTGGTAGCGCATTGACCCCAGCCTCTTCGATATTTTTTATGATCGCTTTAAATCTGATCGATGAGGGGTGCAGTACGGAATGAAATAAAGCGACCGTTATTTCGCCAATAAAAGTGATAAATTGAATAATATCGCGAAATCCTGACAGAATATTTGCCCCGGCCTTCTGCAGGAGAGCGGAAAGCATATTATCTTTATCTGCTATTAAGTCCGGCTCTTTCTCTTCCTGCTGAAACAGTGTCAGCGTTTTTTGCTGCCTGCTACTGGCGCCGACAATATCGACCTGCTTAAAGTGGGATTCGAACTCTTTTACATAGTGCTGAAGCAGGATGATGCCCGCACTATCGAATTCTTCAACTGCGGAGATATCCCAGCTCACCTTGCTATGTGCCGGTATCCGCTGAGAAATGCGTTTAATACCAGAGACGACATTGGCGATATGTTTAAGGGTCCATTTTCCCTTGCACTTAAGCAGATACAGATCATCTTTACTCTCAACTAAGATGACCGCCCTGTCAGTGCTGTTTTTCAGTCCCGTCGCCATGCTAATTTATAAAACGAATAATCAGCAGAATTAACGCGGTTGGTGTCTGCAATCACTAGAGATGCATACTGTTCGCGCCGAACAGTCCGAGTAGCCCGATAGCAATTAAATATATAGCGACTATGTAATTCAGCAGTCTGGGTACAAGCAGGATAAGAATTCCGGCCAGCAGGGAAATAACCGGGGCGAGGGTTAATGTCAAATTCATACTCATAATTGTAGTTCCGTCATTTGTTCAGGAATGGCAGCATCTTGGTCATACTCGACCTTGTGCTTGCCGCAATGATGTGCCGGAGTATTTAGCGAATACATGTCGGCATGCAAGGTGATTTGTGCCTATATTAACCGGCTTCACACTTGCGCTTAGTATGCGACAGTTCCTGTCTCAACGCCAAACATATTTACTATTAAGTTACATGGAAAGGATACCCTTCAATCAAGACGCGCTGAGAATACATCCGTGTACGCTCGGCAGCAGCATCCCTGCTGCTGACGGTCTTGATTGAAGGGTATCCTTTCCATGTAACTCAATAGTAGGTTGTATTTTGGGTATATTTGTACAAAGAAATCTGAATGGGAATTGGAGAAAGGCCTGAATTAATTGAAAATTAATTCAGGCCTGAAAGTACTTGCTGCACTATCGCTGTCAGGCGGCGACTGTCTCAGCCTCGACACCAAACATATTTCTGTACAGGATTCCAAAAGCGATGATCATCAACGGCATGGTCCAGATCAGCCCTAAACCTAAAGGGATCGCTGATATAAATACGAGAATTGACATGATAATAAAGAAAGCAAAAACTGAGAACCATCGGCGGGTTATCGCTTTGCGTGAGGTCTCTAACGCCTGCCATGGACTCATACCTTTCTCGACCACTAAGGGCATTGCCATATAGTAGGCGACCGATAAATAGATGCCGGGCAATACCAGTAACAGAAAGCCGATAATGATCATAATGTACATGAGTATCATGGTCAGAAAGAGCGGAATCATTTTTGAAAAATAACCAAAGATTGAACCCGCTTTGATAGGTGCATCGACTGAGCGTTTGATGCCCAAAATAATGATGCCCGCCATCAAGGGCATCATAATCAAATTTAACCCCAGCTGCATTATCAGTGACAGAGCCACATTACCCGACGGAACCTCAGTCACCTCTATTAGAAGTGTGGATAGAAAGACGAAGGCTATCATCAACCCCATCATTACCAGGAAGGTGTATAAAAAGGCCAGGTGAATCGTCCATTTTGCGCCACGGGTTTTGGCCCAGGCTTCGCTGATTACCGCACCGATGGAAAATTCATAATCACCACTGACTGCTTTTTCGATAGAACCGTAATTTTCTGCTGACATATTATTATCTCCGTGTTTTTATTATAGCCCTACTCGTTATAGCAGATTTTATTTGTGTGGTAATTATTTTGTCCGGGAGGCTGTCGGATTTGGGATGAATTGGCTGCGCAAGTGGGAGAGCGGCCCTCGCTTCAATCCCCCTAAACCCGACAGACTTCTGGTCAATCCAGTGAAGGGCCCAGCACGAAATCAACCGCTTCGAAGCCTCTCTCTTCCAGCAGATCTAACACATCATCCCAGCTGTATTCCGGATTCTCTTCCACTTTGGCGATGAGGCCGGTGACGTAGCGGTAGGCTTCGTGCTCCTCTATGTCATCGGGTATTTTTATCAGGCGAATATTCGTTACCCTGTTTGCAGGCAGTATCATCAGGTTACTGTTCATTTAATTCTCCGATATTGTTGTATTGAGGAAACCACCAGATTCAGAGAGTCACGGCGGCAAAGATAACTGAATGTACTCTCTCAACCTAATTCAGTCCATCTGCATGAAAACCAGTAACACTGCGGCAGGGGTCTTTGCATGCTGCGCTGGAGCTACAATGGCTCTAAGCGCCGGCATTTGATTGGCTGCTCTTAATTTACCAGCGAGGTACGACCTATGGCTCGCCGAACTTTTCCGCTCGCCGGAGAGCACATTAAGCTGAAATCAAGAATGAAATAAGGTCTGCTTCATGCTCTGATTTATTTCGCCATTTTCAGCACGCACTCATCTTCCGGCGCGCTGAAGAAAATGTAGGAGATTGCGGTGCCGGCTTATCAGCGCTATGCTGGTTGTTTATTTAATGAAGAGAAATTTATGCCATCTTTGCGCGAAAGACTTACTCCCTGGGTTGCCCGCAGCCGTCTGGCCGGCGGCATAGTGTTGCTGCTATTGCTGGTTATGCTGGTCATCACTTTTGTGGTCAGTAACGAGCCGAAGTCATTCAAGGTAAAGGCCGAACAGCGCGGTGAAGAGCCGGTCATCGGTAGCGCCAGCGTTAACACGGCGATCACCATAGGTGAGACTCTGCTGGAGAAAACCGGCGGCTATATCAGTAATGATGTGCTGCCCCCTTTCAGTCTTCTCGACGACATGCCCAACTGGGAGTTCGGCGTGCTGGTGGCATTGCGCGATCACTCTGCGGCGCTGCGCAACCACTATGCCCGCTCGCAATCGCAGTCGGTGGAAGACGCCGACCTTGCCCGTGCTGAGCCGCAGTTCAGTTTCCAGAATGACTCCTGGATGCTGCCCGCCACTGAAACCGAATACCGCACCGGCCTGGTGCATCTGCGCGCCTACCGTGAACGCCTGCTGGATGATGACGACAGCAACGCGGAGTTTTTTGCCCGTGCCGATAATCTCGCCAGCTGGTTGCAGGTGGTGGAGAAGCGACTGGGCAGCCTTTCCCAGCGTCTCTCCGCCAGTGTTGGCCAGGCGCGCAGGCGCATCGATCTGATCAATGACCCTGCCGTACTCGGGAGCACACCGGCACAGAGCGTCGCCTTCACCCGTACACCCTGGCTGGAAGTGGATGATATTTTTTACGAGGCGCGCGGTCACGTCTGGGCGCTGCTGCATCTTTTCCGCGCTGCGGAAATCGATTTCCGTTCCAGCCTGGAGCGGAAAAACGCCATCGCCTCGCTAGAGCAGATTATTCGTGAGCTGGAAGAGGCGCAGAGGCCAGTCTCCAGCCCGATGGTGCTCAACGGCAGCGGCTTCGGCTGGGTGGCCAACTATTCGCTGACCATGGCCAATTACATCTCCCGCGCCAATGCCGCAGTAATCGACTTGCGCGCGCTGATGGCGCGAGGCTAAGTACCTTCAATTATCACCATCCTAATCCTACAGAGAGAAATCATATGAAAGCCAGAGCCGCAGTTGCATGGGAAGCCAAAAAACCCCTGTCCATTGAAGAAGTTGAAGTCATGGGCCCCAAACGCGGCGAGGTGCTTTTGAAAGTGATCGCTTCCGGTGTCTGTCATACCGACGCTTTTACGCTTTCGGGCGATGATCCGGAAGGCGCCTTCCCCGCCATTCTCGGCCACGAAGGCGGCTGCGAAGTGGTCGAGCTGGGCGAGGGTGTTACCACTTTAGCGGTGGGTGATCATGTCATCCCTTTATACATTCCTGAATGCGGCGAATGCGAATACTGCAAATCGCCCAAGACCAATCTCTGCCAGTCTATCGCTTCGACAGTGTGGACCGGTTACATGCCCGACGGCACGCGGCGTTTCTCCAAAAACGGTAAGGACATCTATCATTATATGGGCTGCTCCACGTTTTCTGAATACACCGTGGTGCCGGAAATTGCGCTGGCCAAAATCAACAAGGCTGCGCCGCTGGACAAAGTCTGTCTACTCGGTTGCGGCGTCACCACCGGCATCGGCGCGGTGCTCAATACTGCCAAAGTTGAGGCCGGTTCGACCGTGGCGGTATTCGGGCTGGGCGGCATCGGTCTCTCCTGCGTGCAGGGTGCGGTGATGGCGGGCGCGTCACGCATTATCGCCATCGACATTAATCCCGATAAATTTGAATTTGCCAGACAGCTGGGCGCGACCGATTTTGTTAACCCCAACGATGTCGGCGACAACTTTGTCGAATACATGCAGGATACTTTCAACGGCGGCCCGGACTATTCCTTCGAATGTATCGGCAATGTTCACGTTATGCGCGATGCCCTGGAATGCACGCACATGGGCTGGGGCGTGTCGACCGTGATTGGCGTCGCCGGCAGTGGTCAGGTCATCCAGACCCGTCCTTTCAATCTGGTGGTCGGCCGAACCTGGAAAGGCAGCGCCTTCGGCGGCGTCAAGGGCAGAACCGAATTGCCCGGTTACGTCGAGCGTTACATGGACGGCAAAATCGAGCTGGACAGCATGGTTACCCACACCATGCCGCTGGAGGACATCAACCGCGCCTTTGATTTGATGCACAGTGGCGAAAGCATTCGCTCGGTCATTATTTTTTAGGAGCCGCATCATGTCACTGCAAACTATTGAAAGCATCAGGGAGTTCGGCGGTTATCTCAATCGTTACCGCCACGACTCTGCATCGTGCCATTGTGAAATGACCTTTTCGGTCTACCTGCCGCCGCAGGCGCAGAGCGAAAAGGTGCCCGCGCTGTACTGGCTCTCCGGCCTGACCTGCACCGATGACAACGCCCGCAGCAAGGCCGGGGCGCAGCGTTACGCGGCCGAGCACGGCATCGCCATCATCTTCCCCGACACCAGCCCGCGCGGCGGCGATGTCGCCGATGCCGAGCGTTATGATCTGGGCCAGGGCGCCGGTTTCTATGTCAACGCGACGCAACCGCCCTGGGCCGAACATTACCAGATGTATGATTACGTCACTCAGGAACTGCCGGCCTTGCTGGAAGCTGAGCTGCCGTTGCTCGCCGGCGTTAAATCGGTCTCCGGTCACTCCATGGGCGGGCACGGCGCTTTAATCTGCGCGCTTAAAAATCCGTCTGGCTACAGATCGGTCTCCGCCTTCGCCCCGATCTGCAACCCGGTAAACGGGGAGTGGGGAAAAACCTGTTTCAGCGCCTATCTGGGTGATGACACCACAACCTGGAAGGCCTACGACACCACCGCCCTGATCGAAGCGGGCGCCAGAGTTGCCGATATTCTGATTGATCAGGGTACCGCCGATGAATTTTATGACGAGAAGCAGCTGCTGCCGGAGAATCTGAAGGCCGCCTGCGACAAAGCCGGACAGGCCATCACCCTGCGCATGCAGGAAGGCTATGACCACAGCTACCATTTTATCGCCAGCTTCATCGGCGAACATATCGCCTACCATGCACGGGCATTGAAATCTTAGAAGTAGTTATTCACTTTCCTGCGGACTGTTCACCTGCTCCACCTGCAACCTTAAATTTTGCAGCATTCTGAAAGGCAGTGCCTGCTGTATCCTGTTAATGATCCAGTTCGGCAGCCAGCCTTTGAGGTCGGCGTGAAAAATCAGTTCGGCTTTTGTCTTGTTGTCATTGACAGCGAGCAGGGTATATCGGCTTTCAAGTATCTCCGCCCTCACCGTCTCATCCTGCTCGGGCATCAGTTCGCTCTCTTCTGAGGTCACCTCCATGACTATTTTTTCATCGTCCTTGTAGATCAGTTTCCGGCGATAGACAAAATCTCTGTCGGAGGCGGGCCAGGGCGCTTCAAAAAGGGTGTATTCCAGTCTTTCCGTTGGCGAATAGTCTTTTAATATGCGCGCCTCCGCCAGAAACGGCACCCATTTTTTTCTTTTGGAAATATCTTCTATAAAAGCCTGCACCTCCTCCAGGCTCGCTTCAATAACCATCTGGGTCTTCACTCTGACAACATCGGAACCCTCGATTTCCTGAGCATAAACAACGATGCCCTGCTCTTCCCTGATTTTCTCCCACGATGACGAGGTGGTTTCTGCCAGCAGGTTCGAAGGCATCATGTAAAAGCTTAAGATTGTCGCTAAAGCTGCCATGGATATAGTTTTCATATTAAAAACCTTCTATCAGGAGGCTGTCGGATTTAGGACCTGTGCTCGCAACATTGGTGCCTCTTACCATAAACACAATATGAATCTTATGATGATCAATTACGCTACATTGAAATATAAGTAATATTACTCTTGTCTCAATAATTATTTACAATGAAAAAAGGCCGCTAAATTTAGCGGCCTTCTCGGCTTTAATGCAACAGCAGTAGCCGTTACTTGATAAACAGCATTTCACGGTACTTGGGCAATGGCCACAGATCATCGGCGACTTCAGTCTCCAGCAGATCAGCATGCTCGCGCACCTCATCCATCAGGCTGTGAATCTCGTTGGCCGAATATTGCATATGCTCTTCAATCGAAGCAAAATCATCGCGCTCCAGAGCTGCGCTGAGTTTTTTCACTGCCGCCATCATGGCATTAGTTTCAGCAGCGATCGATTTTGCGACCGAGGCATCCATCTCAATGCCCATCTCCGCCATGCTCGAAGTGGTGCTGGAAAGCTCGAAGAGATTGCTGATGGCTGCCGGGTAGATGGACGTTTTTGCCATCTCTATCATCAGCTTCGCTTCTACTTCGATGGAGAGAATGTATTGCTCGGCATAAACTTCATAGCGGCTTTCCAGCTCAACCGGTGAAAGTACGTTGGTGTTTTTGAACAGGCTTTTCACCGCCTCTTCGCGAAACGCCGGCAAAGCATCGGCAGTAGTGGGGATGTTCTTCAAGCCGCGTTCTTCAACGGCGGCGGTGTGCCAGTCTGAAGAGTAACCGTCGCCGCCGAAGACGGCATTGCCATGTTCATTCATCAGCTCTTTGAGTACGGCAAATACCGCGTCGTCCTGATTGACGCCCTTGCCCAACTGGGCTTCCAGCTTTTCGGCGATCCAGTTCAGTGAGTCGGCCAGAATGGTATTCATCGCGATCAGTGGGCCGGATACCGACTGCGAGGAGCCGACCGCGCGGAATTCAAAACGGTTGCCGGTGAAGGCAAACGGCGAGGTGCGGTTACGGTCGCCAGGATCGCGTTCAAACTTGAGAATCTGGGAAAGGCCCAGATCCATCAGGCCGCCGACTTCACTGCTGGCGAGTTTGCCGTCCTTGATATCCTGGAATACATTTTCCAGCTGATCACCCAGATAGACAGAGAGAATGGCAGGTGGCGCTTCATTGGCGCCCAGGCGATGGTCGTTGGAAGCGGTGGCGATAACTGCGCGCAGCAGGGGGCCGAAAAGATGTACGCCGCGAATAACCGCGCCGCAGAACAGCAGGAAATTCAGATTGTCATGGGGTGTGCTGCCGGGGTCGAGCAGGTTGCCCTGCGTGGCATTGCCCACCGACCAGTTTACGTGCTTGCCGGAACCGTTGATGCCGGCGAAGGGCTTTTCGTGCAGCAGGCAGACGAAGCCATGTTTCCTGGCGGTGGTTTTCAGCAGTGTCATCATCAGCTGTTGATGGTCGGCGGCGACGTTGGCCGCTTCGAAGTAGGGTGCAATCTCGAACTGACCCGGCGCCACTTCATTGTGATGGGTTTTGGCAGGGATGCCGAGCCGGTACAGCTGATCTTCAAGATCCTGCATATAAACCTGAACGCGCGCCGGGATGGCGCCGAAGTAATGGTCGTCAAACTGCTGGCCTTTGGCAGGCGGTGCACCGAACAGGGTGCGACCGGCCAGCAGAAGGTCGGGACGGCTGTTGGCAAAGTTGGCATCGACCAGAAAATATTCCTGCTCCGCGCCGCAGCTGGAATTTAATGGCGCTATCTCGGTCTCGCCCATCAGGGTCAGTACTTTCTGCGCCGCCGTGTTCATGGCATTGTTGGAGCGCAGCAGCGGGATTTTCTTATCCAGTGCCTCACCAGTCCAGGACATGAAGACACTGGGAATCATCAGGGTGGAGCCGTTATCGGTGTGCATGATGTAGACCGGGCTGGTTGGATCCCAGGCGGTATAGCCGCGCGCAGCATTGGTCATGCGGATGCTGCCATTGGGGAAGGAAGAACCATCAGGTTCGCCCTTGATCAGCAAGCTGCCGGTAAATTCGGTAATCGCGGCACCTTCCGAGTTGGTGACGATAAAGCCATCGTGCTTCTCGGCGGTGATATTGGTCATGGGGAAGAAAATGTGGGAGAAAAACTTGACGTTTTTGGACATCGCCCACTCTTTCATCGCCGCAGCAACGATATCAGCAGTGGCGGCATTCAGCGTCGCGCCGGTCTGCACGGTGTTTTTGACCGCTTTGAAAGCGTTTTTAGAGAGCGACTCCTCCATCTTGGCCAGATTAAAGACGTCACAGGCCCAGATTTTTGATAATGGTTCGGGAGTTGCTACAGCCATGGGTTCGCGGTTGGTGATTTGATAAATTGCCTGAACGCGAGATTCATTTCCACTCATTACGTTTTCCTCAATATGTATATTTCAATTAAAATTTGTTATGAGCTATCGGTGATAAGCTGCACTTCGAAAGTGCGCTTGTGCTTCAGTGGCTTAACCCTGAAATGGTTAAGCGTCGATAGCTTAAATGTCGGTCTGTCTTGCTCTATGCAATAAGCGCACCAATTTTTTACTCGGCGGTTATCAGTGGTTTTTGAGCGGAAATTCGGCGAATACCCCATGGAAATAGCAATTATATGCTCCCCCCAATAACTTATATACTTATCAGGCAGAAACAGATCACATTATGCAGGTCATTTCTGCACCTTTTTAGGGCGCTAACGTTCTATAATGGTGCATCCGAGGGATTATCGAATGCAAAATAGCGTAGCCGAAACCGTTGAGTCTACCGAAGTCACCTGCAACCGGTGTCAGGCCAGCTGCTGCCGCCTGGAAGTATTGCTGATCAGCGAAACCGGAGTGCCGGAGCGCTACATCGCTACCGACCGCTGGGGCGGGCAGACCATGGCCCGGCTGGACGACGGCTGGTGCGCGGCGCTGAACCGGCAGACCATGAACTGCATGATTTATGCGCAACGTCCCCAGATCTGCCGTGATTTCAAGATGGGCGGCCATGAATGCCGGGTGGAATTTACGACTGGGTAGCTAATTTTTTACCGAGTGAAAGGCATTCAATCCGCAGATGACACAGATAAACGAGATAAAATCAAAAACTAAAAATTTAGTCCGCCAAAAACGCAAAAGATGAATAATGATTAAACCAATAGTCCACAGATAATGGTATGGACCCACTCCCCCTTATAACCGGCCTCATAATGGGCCAAAATGGAATTTCAACCAACCATTTAAAAAGGCGGAGCAGATCCAACATGAAGATTACAACAATTGGTTTAGATATAGCAAAAACGATTTTTCATCTATACGCAGTCAATAAAATGGGCAGCTATATAAAAAAGAAACAGTTAAAGCGTCATCAGTTACTGCAATACCTTGCACAGCTTGAGCCCTGTTTGATTGCG
>JAVVEE010000070.1:0-13245 GCA_032251315.1 Gammaproteobacteria bacterium | reverse complement strand
TTCAATCAAGACGCGCTGAGAATACATCCGTGTACGCTCGGCAGCAGCATCCCTGCTGCTGACGGTCTTGATTGAAGAATATCTTTTCCATGCGTTTTGTTAGTACCATCTGTTACCGCCATCACCGACCACAAAGAGTGTGCAAATGAAAAAGGAACATTACTACTTTCAGACCGATCTGCTTCAGCGGCTGCTGGATAATTTGCTCGATGAAGGTTACCGCTGTGTCGGTCCGCAGGTTCGCGATGGTGCGATCATGTACGATGAGCTCAGCCGGGTGGAGCAGCTGCCACGTGGCGTGACCGAGACACAGGCACCCGGAAGTTATTCTTTAAACCGGAATTCCTCGCAAAAGTATTTCGACTGGGCCAATGGCCCGCAGGCGATTAAGCCCCTGCTGTTCGCGCCGCGAGAAATACTCTGGCAAAGCGCACAGGCAGCAGACGGACAGATTTCATTTAACACTGCCGAACCCGAACTCAAGCCCGTTGCAATAATAGGGGCGCGCGCCTGCGATATCGCCGCCATGAAACTTCAGGATCAGCATTTTCTGCAACAGCAGTATTCCGACCCATTCTACAAATCGCGGCGGGACAATCTCCTGGTCATCGCGGTGAACTGCGGCCACCCTGCGGCGACCTGTTTCTGTCACAGCACCGGAGACGGCCCCTTTGTTGAAGATGACGAGGCGGCAGCCGACATGGTGCTGACTGAACTGGAACACGGCTTTTTGATTGCCGCGCATACGGATCGGGGTGAATACATTCTTGAGGGTCTGGCGCTGGATGATTGCAATCAGCAGCTTCTTGATGAATCAGCATCGATCAAGGCCCGTGCCTCGATACAGAATAAGCAACTGCCGCAGTTTGATATCAGGTCACGCCTGCTCAATGAGCTTGATAACGAAGCCTGGGACACCATCGCTGAAACCTGCCTGAGCTGCGGTAACTGCACCTCTGTCTGCCCGACCTGTTTCTGTCACAGTGAAAATGACGTGCCCGAACTCGAGGGAAAATCATCCAGCCATTATCGTGAATGGGATTCCTGTTTCACTCAGGGGCACAGTTACATCCACAGCATCACCATTCGTGGCAATACCAGTCAGCGCTACCGGCAATGGTTGACGCACAAATTCGGCACCTGGATCGATCAATATGGGCGATCCGGTTGCGTAGGATGCGGGCGTTGCATCACCTGGTGTCCGGTGGGCATCGACGTGATCGAATCACTGGCTAAGTTCGGCGGAGAAGCCTCATGATTAATGCGCAACACAATCCACATCAGCCGCATGAGGCCATCATTGTTGAACGCATTGATGAAGGCGCGAATATGTTCAGCCTGCGCCTGAAATTCAGCGACCCAAAACTTCAGGATGCTTACGAATTTGAACCCGGTCAGTTCAACATGCTGTATCTGTATGGCGTCGGTGAGATTGCGATTTCGATTGTCTCCGATCCCGACGACAGGCAGATTATTGATCACACCATTCGTATCGTCGGGCGAGTCACCCGCGGCATGGCCAGGCTAAAAACCGGCGATCGTATCGGCTTACGCGGCCCTTATGGCCGGGGCTGGCCGATGCTCGAAGCAAAACAAAAGGATGTGATCATCGTCACCGGCGGTTTAGGCTGTGCGCCGGTGGTTTCGGTCATCAACTATATCGAGCAGCGACGCGGAGATTACGGGCGCCTTAATATCGTGCAGGGGGTGAAACACAGCGCCGATTTAATCTGGAAATCCCGCTATGATAGATGGCGTCAATTACCGCAGACCCACGTGTTTCTGACTGCCGATGTTGGTGATGCACTCTGGCCCTGGCACGTCGGGCCGGTAACGACGCTGTTTGATCAGCTGGAGTTTGATCCCGATAACGTCACCGTCATGATGTGCGGCCCCGAGGGCATGATGCGCGCCGCCTGCAACCAGTTGCTGGATAAAAGCATTTCATCATCACAGCTTTTTTTATCCATGGAAAGAAACATGCAATGCGCGCTCGGTCACTGTGGCCACTGTCAGTATGGCAGCAAATTTATCTGCAAGAACGGGCCGATATTTAGTTACGATGAAATGGCCGATCTGTTCAGCATCAAGGGGTTTTAAGCATGAGCCATAACAAGCCTGCCATAGCGGTACACAAATTCAGCTCCTGCGACGGCTGTCAGCTGGCGCTGCTTAATCTGGGCGAGTCATTATTAACACTCAGCAGTATGGTCGATATTCTGCACTTTGCCGAAGCCGGTCCGGTCGATGAAAATGCAAAAGTTGATATTGCAATTATTGAAGGCAGTATTTCCACTACCGATGACATAGAACGAATTAACAGAATTCGAGATAACAGCACCCTGGTCATGACTATTGGTGCCTGCGCCACGGCGGGCGGCTTGCAGGCACTGCGTAACATGGCGGACACGCAGCAGTGGATCGCTGACATTTATGCCAATCCTGCCGTGATCAAAAGTCTGGAAAAAAGCACCGCCATCAAAAAGCACATAAAAGTGGATCTGGAATTATGGGGTTGCCCGGTCAGTAAACGCGAAATCGTGAACGCCATACGCGCCCTGCTGTTTGGTGTGCTGCCGGAAGAAAAAAACGAGAAAATCTGCATGGAATGCAAACGTCAGCAGAATATGTGCGTGATGGTGACAAAAAATGAACCCTGCATGGGACCGGTAACCCGCACCGGTTGCGGCGCGCTCTGCCCCAGTGTGGGGCGCGACTGTTACGGCTGTTATGGCCCGGCGGAAAATCCAAACACGCAGGCCATGGCCAATCGACTGGAGGGTCTGGGTTTAATAAAAGACGAAGTGGCCCGACGCTTTCTATTTATCAATAACGGCGCTGAAGCATTTCATCGGCAAGGCATGCACAGCCGGGAGACCGAATAAATGTCCACCGATACAATCAAAATAAACGTCCCCGTGCTGGCGCGGGTAGAAGGTGAAGGCGCGCTGGATTTAACCATCGAGAACCGGCAGATCACCGATCTTAAATTGCGCATTTACGAGCCACCCCGCTACTTTGAAAAGTTTCTCGAAGGCCGCAACTACTACGACGTGCCCGATACCGTCGCACGCATCTGCGGCATCTGCCCGGTGGCCTATCAGATGAGCGCCTCCCGGGCCATCGAATCGATATTCGGCATCACCGTCACCCCGTGGATTCGCGCCATGCGCCGGGTGTTCTACTGCGGTGAATGGCTGCAAAGCCACAGCCTGCACATTCACCTGCTAGCCGCGCCCGATTTTCTCGGCTACAACAGCGTGATCGAAATGTCCGCGCAATACGGCGATGAAGTCCGGCGCGGCCTGAAACTGCAAGCGCTGGGCAATGAGCTGATCGCCCTCTTCGGTGCGCGCTCGGTGCATCCGGTGGGCGTTAAAATCGGCGGCTTCAGCCGCGCCCCGGATCAAAGCAAGGTAGACGAATTGTTACCGCGCATCACAGCGGCCAAACAGGACGCGGTCGACCTGATTCACTGGCTGGAGACGCTTGAACTGCCGGACGACAAGCAGGATTTTGTCTCGGTAGCCCTGCACCATGATGACGAATACCCGCTCAACGAAGGCCGCCTGATTAGTGATAGCGGCCTTGATATTCCCATCAGTGAATTTGAAAATCATTTCAAAGAAACGCACGTTAATCACAGCACCGCCCTGCACTGCCTTTTCGACGGCAAACCCTACCTGGTTGGACCGCTGGCAAGACTCAACCTGAATGCAGATCAGCTTCCCGAAGAAGTCAAAGCGGTTATGCAGTCACTGAAAACCCGCTTCCCCTCGAAAAACATGTTCCACAGCATCATTGCCCGCGCTATTGAAATTCACTTCGCACTGGTCGAAGCGGAACGTCTGCTGAGCAGCTATCAACCGACCGAAGAACCCTGTATGAGTTTTGAAGCAAAAGCCGGCACCGGTTACGGCTGCACCGAAGCGCCACGTGGTTTTTTATGGCACCGCTACGACATGGATGAAAACGGCTGTGTCAGCAAAGCCGTTATCGTGCCGCCGACCAGTCAGAACCAGCCACGTATCGAACAGGACCTGAAAGACTCACTGATCAGTTTTGGTCTCGATAATGAGAAGCATGACTTGCAGCTACACGCCGAAAAAGTGATTCGCAATTACGACCCCTGCATCTCCTGCGCCACACATTTTCTCAATCTAAAATTAATGCGTGATGGTGTGGTTGAAAATGCGGAGCGCACACAGGCGATAACGACATTCAAGAATATAGATCTAAACAGAGCCGCTATTATCGGTATCGGTTCACCCAATGCCGGCGATAAACTGGGCTGGCGGATGGTTGATCTGTTATTGCAAAACAATACCATGGCCTCTCTGCAACAGCAGGGCCTGAGCCTGCTTAAACTCGACCGCCCCGGTATTGCATTGGCCGAGCATATAAAACGCTATGACCATGTTCTGATTATCGATGCCATGGAATCCGGTAATGCTACTGCATCTTTCGTCAGCATTGATGCCAGCCAACTCCCTTCATCCACCAGCCAAATTTCAAGCCATGAAGTCGGCGTCATAGAATCCGCCGCCCTGCTGGCATCCCTGCAACAACTACCCGAACAGCTGGTGATAATCGGGATCGCTGATTGCAGCAATGAAAATATGAAAAAAATTGTAAGTATGTATTTATAAGCTTTTAGCTGATTTTTAATCCCGAGTTGTCTAAAACCATATTGACATATTGTAATCCACTGGATCACCATTGCTACTATGTAAACCATAGTCGAACTACCAGAGTTTCTAAGAAAATCTGAAAGATTGCTCAGTTGCGCTGAAAGGTTAAGCATTATCGATTATTTAGCAGCGCATCCAGCATCAGGCGATATTATGCAAGGTACGGGCGGTATTCGTAAATTAAGATAGTCTACACAGGGCAAAGGTAAAAGTGGTGGTGTTCGCGTTATCTATTACCATCACAATGAATCTATGCCGTTATTCCTTTTAACCTTGTTCGGTAAAGGTGAAAAAGCCAATTTAACTAAATCCGAGTGTAACGATCTAACCAAATTTACTTCGTTACTTATTAAAAATTATGGAGGCCTAAAATGAGTAAATCATTTGATAGTATTAAACAAGGTCTTGATGAATCTCTAGAGTTTTCAAAAGTCAATAAGGGAAAAGCAGTGGTTCATGAATTCACCCCTGTTGATGTAAAAAATATTCGTGCAAACGTGGGCATGTCACAAAATGTGTTTGCATCTGCATTTGGTATCAGTGTTAGTACATTAAGACACTGGGAGCGCGGAGACAGAACGCCACAAGGTCCGGCACTGGTTTTATTGAATGTTGTATCAAAAGAACCAGAAGCAGTGTTGAAGGATTTAAGCAAATAATAATCTGACTGATTGAAAGCCCCCTCATACCTTTTCAATCCACAGATAAAAAATTAAGACTGATTTTTAATTTTTAACTGCCAACTGCCAACTGCCAACTATCACCAGCGCTGCCAGCACGAGCAGATGTTCGGCGTGTAGAAAGCCGTGCACTGTTTGATTGTGCAGGTGGCCAGTGTGTGCCAGCGCAGTGCTTGAGTTCAGCAACAATGCGACCAGTGAAAAAAATGCAGTGAGTGAGTGTTTCATTACAGTACCTTTACGTTAATTAATTTGCTCCCTATAAAACATACTAACAAAATGCATGGAAAGGATACCCTTCAATCAAGACCGTCAGCAGCAGGGATGCTGCTGCCGAGCGTACACGGATGTATTGATGGCGTCAAAAATAATAAGACTAATGCGAGTCTTCAATCCAGATACATACTAAAGCAAGGTTAAGTATGCATCATCAATGCAAATTAACCCGGTTTCTGTAAGTGAAAACGATCAGGTGCATGAATACCTTCACCTTCAACAGAAACCAGGGTATTTCCTAAACCAAACATCAACTTTAATCATTAAACATAAGGTTTTTTAAAGGTTTATTTGATTTTTATTGGCATATCGTGCGACTCTTCTTGACAGGTGTCAACCACTTGCTTTAGCTTCTGAAGTTAAATGCTTACAATTATAAAATTACCGAACGAGTTAACTTATGTGCCTTGGCATACCCATGAAAATTAAATCCATCAACGGCTTTAACGCCCTTTGTGAAGCCAAAGGTGTGGAGCGCGATGTCAGTCTGTTTATGATGCAGGATGATGAGCTCAAGGTTGATGACTATGTGGTCGTACACGTCGGTTACGCCATTCAAAAAATCTCACAGCAGGATGCACAAACCGCCTGGCAACTGTACGATGAGATGCTGACAGGGACGCCTTAACATGCACGAGCTCTCTATTTGTCAGGCATTGATACATCAGGTGGAAAAAATTGTGCAGGAGTGCAAGGCAGAGAGTGCCACTGAAATTATTATCGGTCTGGGCCCATTATCGGGCGTCGAAGTGCAGCTGCTAAAAAATGCTTTCCCTATAGCCAGCGTGGGAACGGTAGCGGAGGCGGCAAAACTTATTATCAATGAACTTCCGCTTCGAGTTAAATGCGATCAGTGTGGCAGTGAGTCTGAGGTCACGCCAAACAAATTACTATGCAAAAATTGTGGTGACTGGCGTACCTCACTCATCAGCGGCGACGAACTCATGCTAATTAGCGTCGAACTGGAAAAATATAAAGAACCGGTAGCGGTACATTGATACAATCATATTCAATGACAAAAAGTTTGAACGTAGGGTGGGCACCGTTCTTGTGCCCACGCGTTACCTCGCAGATAAATGAAAACGTTTAATTGGCATAATGCGCGTGACCTCAAATTCCACGACAACGCCAACCAAAACAACAACCGTTGCCGGAGCTTTACATAACCACGTGAGATCATGGTTGGTGGTGAAGATTGGCATTATGCGTGACGTAGGGTGGGCACCGTTTTTGTGCCCACGCGTGACGCCTGATCGTCGCCATCAACCACATGACCACGTAATGGCAGTCAATCGTTACATACGGTTGGTGTGGGTTTTTGATATACGTTGTCGTGGTATTGGAGATTTACTGCCGTGGGCACAAGAGCGGTGCCCACCCTACGAGGTTTCGCACAAACAACCAGAGATTAGTTTTTCTCTGCGTTCTTTGCGCCTCTGCGGTGAAAAAGGTCTTAATAATTATAAAATTGGAGCAATAATCATGTGTGATACCTGCGGTTGCAACATTACTATTGGTAACGAAAGTTTGATCCAACCAGGCGGCAAGCTGGCGAAAACCGAAAGCGGCAAAGAGGCGGTGACGGTTCTGCACAGTCTGCTGCACGAGAATGATCACGCTGCTCAGCATAACCGTGAACATTTCGACAACCATAATGTACTGGCGGTTAATTTGATGTCTTCTCCTGGCGCGGGTAAGACCTCGCTGCTCGAAGCGACTATTCAGCAGCTTGACCCTGACCTTCGCATCGCGGTGATTGAAGGTGATCTGGAAACCGAAAACGATGCTGAGCGTATTCGCAAACACGGCGTCAAAGCGATTCAGATTACCACCGGCAGCGCCTGCCATCTCGATGCGCACATGATTCATCAGGCCGTGCATAATCTTGATCTTTCCGCACTGGATATCGTTTTCATTGAAAACGTCGGCAATCTGGTCTGCCCGGCCGGCTTTGACCTGGGCCAGCATCAGAATGTTGTCCTGCTCTCGGTGCCTGAAGGCGATGACAAGCCGGTGAAATATCCGGTGATGTTTCGCGCCGCCGATCTGATCATGATCAGCAAAAGCGACCTGCTGCCGATACTCGATGATTTTAAATCCGAGAATGCAAAACATTATCTGCATGACATTGCCAGCACGGCACCGGTGATTGAGCTTTCATCCAAAGACAGATCCGGCATGTCCTTGTGGCTGGAATGGCTCGATCAACAAATTGCCGGCCGCAAAACATATCTACAAACCTACCGTAAAGCAGCCCCGCTTCACGGCGCACTGAGTCCGCGTTTACACACCATGAACCCTCATGCTCACAGCGACAAAGTTGCTAAATAATGACCATCAGCGCTGAACAGTGGCTTGAAGGTATTCGCGCATTGCCGCACACGGGCAAGGTGAAAATCATGAATGTCTGCGGCGGCCACGAACGTTCCATCACCATGGCGGGCTTGCGCAAGGTGCTGCCCGACTACATCGAACTGGTGCCCGGCCCCGGCTGTCCTGTGTGCATCTGTCCGGAAGAGGATGTGTTCGAGGCGATCCAGCTTGCGCTGAATGAGGACATTATCCTGGTCGCCTTCGGTGACATGCTACGCGTGCCGGTCAACGTGAAAAAAGCCCGGGCGCGCACCCTGGAACAGGCCAAAGCACAGGGCGCTGATATCCGCCCCATCGCCTCGCCTACCGAAGCGGTGAGCATCGCCCGAGCCAATGCCGATAAAGCGGTGGTGTTTTTTGCCGCCGGCTTTGAAACCACCACCGCACCGGTCGCCGCCATGCTGGTCGAAGGCGTGCCCGATAATCTCTCGGTGCTTTTATCCGGTCGTCTCACCTGGCCTGCCGTGGCCATGTTGCTGGAATCGGGGTCGCCCGGTTTTGATGCGCTGATAGCGCCGGGCCATGTCTCTACAATTATGGGACCGGAGGAATGGGCGTTTGTGGTTGAAGAACACAACATCCCGGCGGCAGTGGCCGGGTTCAAACCGGAAAGCCTGCTCGCCGCCATGTACTCCACCTTGCGCCAGCTCCATGAGGGCCGCTATTTTCTGGATAACTGCTACTCCGAACTGGTTCATCCCGGCGGAAATAAATCGGCGCAGGCCCATCTTGAAAAGGCCATGAACGTCTACCACGCCAACTGGCGCGGGATCGGCATTATCCCCAACTCCGGTTACCGGCTGGATAAAGCCTATAGCGCGCATGACGCTGGAAACCTTTTCCCGGACTACGCCGACGACGCCCGCAAACGCGCCGGTAAAATGCCCCCGGGTTGTGACTGCGCGCAAGTGGTACTGGGAAAAATCTACCCCAATCAATGCCGCTTATTTGGCAAAGCCTGCGCACCCAGAAACCCGATAGGACCGTGCATGGTGTCAGACGAAGGCGCCTGCCGCATCTGGTGGGCAGGCGGCATGCGTGAGAGTGCCTAAACTCTTAAACCTTTTCACCGCGGAGACGCAGAGGAAAACCAATGCATTATTGTTTACGCGAAGTAACGTAGGGTGGGCACCGCTCTTGTGCCCACGCGTGACCTCACAGATAAATGAAGACGTTTAATGGACGTAACGTGTGGATCATGGTTGTTGGCAGTCGTTTAAGGTTATGCGTGGTCACGAGATTTTTTGCGGCGTTTGGCATTACGCGTGGGCACAAAAACGGTGCCCACCCTACGGTGAAAAAGATTTATAAAAATGGGTATGCGATTAAAAAACTTACAAGAATGCACTGCTTCGCTTTCAGCCCGAAAGATCATCCTGTCCGGTCTGGTTCAGGGTGTCGGTTTTCGGCCTTTTATTTATCGGCTGGCGATTGAGCACGGTCTGCTCGGCTGGGTGAAAAACTGTGTGGGTGTGGTTGAGATTCATGTGCAGGGGCAAGTGCATAATCTGGATGCTTTTCAGAATGACATCTTCCATAAAAAACCACCCATAGCCCGACCCCGGCTTGAATCTGAACAGCCAATGGATATTGCTGAGTTCGACAGTTTCAGTATTCTGCAAAGCCAAAATCAGGGTGATGCGCACATCAGCGTGCCGAACGATCTTTTTTTGTGCGATGACTGCCTGGTGGAATTGAATGATCCGTCCAATCGCCGCCACCGCTACCCGTTCATCAACTGTACTCAGTGCGGTCCGCGTTATACATTAATTCGCGCCCTGCCCTATGACCGCGCTAACACGACGATGGCGGCGTTTGATTTATGCCCGCTATGCCATGCCGAATATACCGATCCGGCCAATCGACGCTTTCACGCCGAACCGGTGGCCTGCCCGGCCTGCGGTCCTGTGCTTTCGTATCATAACGGCAATGTCGCAGTGAATAACAACAATGAAGCCTCACTGGCTCATGCCGTTGCCGCACTGCATCAGGGCAAGGTGATTGCCGTCAAAGGCATCGGCGGTTATCACCTGATGTGCGACGCGAGCAACACAGCGGCGGTGATGCAGTTGCGCCGGCGCAAACCCCGGCCCGCCAAACCGCTGGCGGTGATGTTCCCGGCGCCGCTGCACAATCCGTTCAAATTTACCCAGGCATCGGTAACTTTAAGCGCCAACGATAAGGCCTTTTTACTGCAAGCCTCCAGGCCGATTCTGCTGGTGGCGAAAACCACATCGACACAATTATCTGAACAGATCGCGCCGGGCCTGAATGAAGTCGGCATCATGCTGCCCTACAGCCCGCTGCACCATCTGCTGCTCAATGATTTCGGCGGGCCGCTGGTGGCGACTTCGGCGAACCTCAGTGGCGAACCGGTGTTAACCGAAAACAGCGAGGTGGATAAAAGACTGGCGCATGTCGTTGACGGTTATTTGCATCACAATCGCGATATTGCACGCCCGGCGGATGATCCGGTCTACCGCACCATCGCCGGCAAAGCCAGACCGATTCGTAGCGGGCGCGGCTCTGCGCCGGTGGAACTGACGCTGCCGTTCACGCTGGAACGGCCCATACTCGCCGTGGGCGCGCAGATGAAAAACACCATCACGCTCGCCTGGGGCAATCGTGCCGTCAGCTCCCCGCACATCGGCGAAATGGACTGCGTTCGCAGTCTCGAGGTTTTCGAAAACACCATCAACGATCTGCAAAAACTCTATGGCGTCGTCGCCGAGCACATTCTCTGCGATGCTCACCCCGGCTACACCGCCTCACGCTGGGCGAACAAACAGGCGCTGCCGCTGCACCCTGTCTTTCATCACCATGCCCATGCATCGGCGGCCTACTACGAATGTAACACCGACGCAGCCGTGCTGGTGTTTACCTGGGACGGTGTCGGTTATGGCGAGGATGGCACGCTCTGGGGCGGCGAAACCTTTCTGGGCAAACCGGGTGCCTGGCAACGCGTAGCCGGCATGCGACCCTTTCATCTGCCCGGCGGTGACAAAGCCGGTCGCGAACCCTGGCGCAGCGCTGCTGCCCTGTGCTGGGAAATCGACCAAAACTGCGAGCAGCTGGCTGAAATAGATCCGTTACTGAAGCAGGCCTGGCAGCAAAAAATCAACACCCCGCAGACCACCTCAGTAGGCCGGTTATTTGATGCGGCCGCCGCATTAACAGGAGTGCGCAGCACGGCCAGCTTCGAAGGCCAGGGGCCGATGGAGCTCGAAGCGCTAAGCAACAGACATGATCTATGCGCAGATATTACATTAGAAAAATCCGATAACCTGTTGATTGCTAACTGGGCATCATTAGTGCCTGCAATGCTAGATTCTACTTTAAGTATTAAAGCGCGCGCCTCCCTGCTCCACACCTCACTGGCACAGCTCATACTGAAACAGGCAAAGTATTTTCGAGATGAACACGGCATCAATGACGTTAGTTTCGCCGGTGGCGTGTTTCAGAATCGGGTGCTGACTGAACAGGCGCTGGCGCTGTTATCCCACGAAGGCTTCAAAGTTCACCTGCCCGAACTGATAGCGGTAAACGACGCGGGCATCAGCTTCGGACAAGTGATGGAATATGGGTATTAGGTCAAAGGCATTCACCGCAGAGGCACAGAGGCGCAGAGAAAACCTAATGAATTATTATTTGTACGAAGTAACGTAGGGTGGGCACCGCTCTTGTGCCCACGGCAGTAGATCACCAATTCCATGACAATGCCAATTCACACACCCGTATGTGACGATTGAATAACGTTATGTCGACACGAGGATTTTGGCGGTATTTGGCGTCACGCGTGGGCACAAGAACGGTGCCCACCCTACGACTGATTATCAAAAAATAACTAACAGGAAACACATACATGCAAGACACTCACATCTCCCTCGCCCACGGTAATGGCGGTCGTTATATGCGCGAGTTAATCGAGGAGATTTTCGCGCGTCACCTCGCCAATCCTGAGCTGGATGTTCAGGCGGATGCGGTGTCTCTGTCGCTGGACAGCAATGACATTCTGTTCACCACCGATGGCTTCACCGTGCAGCCGCTGGAATTTCCCGGCGGTAACATCGGTTCCCTGGCGGTGCACGGCACCACCAATGACCTGGCGGTGGCCGGGGCGATTCCCAAATATCTCAGCCTGAACGCATTCATCGAAGAGGGGCTGGAAATAAAAACGCTGGATCGCATTATTAAAACCCTGGCGGAAAGCGCTGCCGAAATTGGCGTCAAGGTGGTCGCGGGCGACACCAAGGTACTGCGTCGCGGTGAAGGCGGCGGCCTGTACCTGGCCACCACCGGCATCGGTGTTCGCAATGGCCACCTCCTAACCATGAAAAACATTAAAGACGGCGATGTGATTATTGTCAGTGGCCCGGTGGGTGATCATGGCATTGCGGTGATGCTGGCGCGCGAAGCGTTCGGCTTGCGGGGCGATATCAAATCTGACGCGGCCAGTGTGCTGAATCTGACCAAAGCCGCGCATAAATTTACAGGTTTGCGTTTCATGCGCGACCCCACACGCGGCGGCATTGCCACCGTCTGCACGGAAATGCAACGCGCCACCGGCATGGGAGTGCGTTTAATGCAGACACAGCTACCCGTACGTGAACCGGTGCAATCGGTGTGCGACATGCTGGGTTACGACCCCATGTACCTCGCCTGCGAAGGCCGCGTCGTGGCCGTGGTCGATGCCGCCGAAGCGCCGGCCCTGTTGCAAGTCTGGCAGAGCCTGGAAGAAGGCCATGAAGCGGCCGTCATCGGTCGAATCGACTCCGCAATTCCTTACGTGTTAATGCAAACCGAAATTGGCGGCGAACGCATACTTGAAGAACTGGAAGATGATCCGCTGCCCAGGATTTGCTAAAACGCCAATCAAACCGCCACCCACATGCGATGTCATGCGTGGGTTATGCATTGTCATGAAATTGGAAGTTTACTGCCGTGGGCACAAAAGCGGTGCCCACCCTACGAAACCCAAACCCACACCCATATACCAACCGAAGCGTCACGCCTGACGTAGGGTGGGCACCGACCTTGTGCCCACGCGTAACCTCAACCAACCGTCATAACCTCATGACCACATAATGCCAATTAAACACGACCCCGCCCGTCCTTGTGCCCACGCGTAACGCCAAATACCACCACCATGCTCGTACCCACATTATGCCAATAAACCGCCGCATACGGTGTTGTTGTGTGAATTGGCATTGTCATGGAATTGGAGG
>JAVVEE010000069.1:0-13396 GCA_032251315.1 Gammaproteobacteria bacterium | reverse complement strand
ACCGGGGTATCTAATCCCGTTTGCTACCCACGCTTTCGTTCCTCAGCGTCAGTTTTAGTCCAGGAAGTCGCCTTCGCCACTGGTGTTCCTTCAGATCTCTACGCATTTCACTGCTACACCTGAAATTCCACTTCCCTCTACTAAACTCGAGTTTGCCAGTTTTAAATGCAGTTCCCAGGTTAAGCCCGGGGCTTTCACATCTGACTTAATAAACCGCCTACGCACGCTTTACGCCCAGTAATTCCGATTAACGCTTGCACCCTCCGTATTACCGCGGCTGCTGGCACGGAGTTAGCCGGTGCTTCTTCTATAGTTAACGTCAGGGCCCCTGGCTATTAACCAGGAGCTTTTCTTCACTATTGAAAGTGCTTTACAACCCTCAGGCCTTCTTCACACACGCGGTATTGCTGCATCAGGCTTTCGCCCATTGTGCAATATTCCCCACTGCTGCCTCCCGTAGGAGTCTGGGCCGTGTCTCAGTCCCAGTGTGGCTGGTCGTCCTCTCAGACCAGCTATAGATCGTTGCCTTGGTAGGCTCTTACCCTACCAACTAGCTAATCTAACGCGGGCTCATCTAATAGCGCCTGGTCCGAAGATCCCAGGCTTTGCCCCGTAGGGATTATGCGGTATTAATCCGGATTTCTCCGGGCTATCCCCCACTATAAGGCAGATTCCCACGCGTTACTCACCCGTCCGCCACTCGTCAGCCAGAAGCAAGCTTCTGCTGTTACCGTTCGACTTGCATGTGTTAAGCATACCGCCAGCGTTCAATCTGAGCCATGATCAAACTCTTCAGTTTAATACTCAAATTTTATTTCTTTCAGGTGTCTTGCTCTTTGAGAAACAAGAAACGCTGTTGCTAGTTTAAAATCAGAATATAAATATTCTTCAATTGCCTAGCTTGTTTCTTGGTCTCGCCAATGCAAGCACCCACACAAACTATCTGATCCAAATTGTAAAAGAACATCGAAGAGCCAAGTGGCTCATCGCAGAAGCGGAATTCTATCAGCATTCGAACTTGCTACGCAAGCCCTAAGCGAAAATTAATTTTAAATAAATCTAAAATGAATCTGTGTTCGCTTTGCTTTTCCCTCAACACGGGGCGTATTGTACATGAATGAATCCACATTGGAACACCTGCATTAACAATTATTAATGTTTTTTATTAGCCTTTCGCTAAGCCGCTGTTTTACCTTGTCAAAAAGTGTATTGTTGGCTGATATTATTTTAATCATTGCCACTTTTCGGTCATACAAACGTCATGAACTTGCTTTATAAAGAGTCCAGCCCCTACTTATTGCAGCATTCCAACAACCCTGTCCACTGGTTCCCCTGGGGCGATGCCGCGCTTAATGCGGCAAAAGTGCAGAATAAACCCATTCTGCTCTCCATTGGCTACTCTGCCTGTCACTGGTGCCATGTTATGGCACATGAATCTTTTGAAGACATTAAAACTGCTGAAATCATGAACAGGCGCTTTATCAATATAAAGGTTGACCGTGAGGAGCGCCCGGATCTCGACAAGACATATCAGGCAGCTCACTCTATATTGACGGGTCGCGCGGGTGGCTGGCCACTCACGGTCTTTCTCACGCCTGACGAGCACATGCCCATTTTTGCCGGCACCTATTTTCCCAAATCGCCCCGACATGGCCTGCCCTCTTTTCGTCAGATCCTCGAACACATTAGTAACGTGTATCGTACTCGCAAGGCAGATCTGGTCACGCAGAACAAGAGTGTGCGCGCAGCGCTGGATCTCATCAACAAAACGACCATTGTGCCGAAGTCTGAATTCAGTCATCTACCGCTGGATGTGGCCTGCAACCAAATTGATCAACAATTTGATCGGCAATACGGCGGCTACAGCAAACCGCCCAAGTTTCCGCACCCTTCTATTATCGATTTCAGCCTCAGACACTGGGCGATATCCCGGCCCGCTGAACAGGAACTCTCCACTACCGAACCCCAAATTCTATCCAGCGCCCTCTACACATTAAAACAGATGGCCTGTGGCGGAATTTTTGACCACCTTGGTGGCGGTTTCTACCGTTATTCAACCGATGCTTCATGGACGATCCCCCACTTTGAAAAAATGCTTTACGATAATGGCCCGTTGCTATGGTTGAACGCACAGGCCTGGAGCATTACTCAGGACAAACAGTTTCGTGAAACCGCCATCGCTACCGCTGACTGGGTGGTACGTGAGATGCAATCCCCCGATGGCGGCTACTACTCGGCCATCGACGCCGATTCAGAAGGCCATGAGGGCCTGTTTTATATCTGGTCGCCCCGCCAGGTCAAGTCACTTCTGGACGATACTATTTACCCTGTGTTTGCTCAGCGTTTTGGCCTCAATCGTCCGGCCAATTTTGAAAGGCAGTGGCATTTACACATTTATTCCAGTCATGAAGAGCTTGCCCGGCAATTCAATGAGTCTCCTGCCGCACTGCGCAGCAAAATCAGCAGCGCACGTCAGACCCTGTTTTCCGCCCGCGAATTACGAGTTCACCCCGGGCTTGATGACAAAATTCTCTGCGCCTGGAACGGCCTGATGATCAAGGGCATGGCTCATGCAGGACGAGTGCTGGAAAATGACACATATATAGAGTCAGCTACTACGGCGGCTTATTACATAAAAGAGACGATGTGGCGCAATGAGCGACTGCTGGCCAGCAGCAAAAACGGGGTGGCACGACTCAATGCCTACCTGGATGACTACGCCTTCCTGCTCGGCGGCCTGATCGAACTTCTGCAAAGCCGCTGGAATACCGACCTGCTCATCTGGGCCCGGCAAATCGCAGACGTCCTCATCGCCCAGTTTGAAGACCCTGAACACGGCGGTTTCTTCTTCACCAGCCACGATCACGAAAAACTCATCCAGCGCTTTAAAACCTTCAGCGACGACGCCGTGCCCACCGGCAACGGCATGGCCGCCTGCGCACTGATAGATCTGGGCTATATTTGCGGCAACCCGGAATATCTTGCTGCCGCCGAACGCGCCCTGCGCGCCGCCTGGCATGATATCAATCGAGCTCCTATTTCACATTGCACACTGCTTAACGCCTTTGACAAATTCCTCGCACCACCAAAAATCATCACCCTTCGTGGTAGCGCTGAAAACCTGGAGACCTGGCAGCAGGCGCTTCCGCCAAAATATACGCCTCATGCTCTGGTCTTCGTCATCACCAGCGATAACGACCTGCCGGCGTGGTTCAACAAGCCGGTTGCCGACAACACCACCGCCTGCGCCTACATATGCGAAGACCTCACCTGCCAGCCACCCGTTGTTTCTGTACATGAGTTTACCGAGCTCATGGAACACCTTTAGCCGCCTCAACAATGAGATCTGATGCACCTGAAAGCCCGTCTCGGCACTCAATATCAGATACATCCTTTTACCTCCTCTTTCACAAAAGCGCTTGCAACGATTACGGCTTTAGAGGTATGGTTAGAGTCTGTTCAGGGCAGACAGTCAGATGACTGTCTAACAAATTTAAAATTCGATTTCGAGGAAACCTATTATGTCAGACACACGCAAACTGACCATCATCGCAACTAAAGGCACATTAGATTGGGCTTACCCTCCTTTTATTCTGGCCAGTACTGCTGCTGCACTGGGCATGGAGGTTTCAATCTTCTTCACTTTCTATGGCCTGAACCTGTTACTGAAAGACACCAGCAAACTGAGGATCACTCCGATGGCGGCCCCGGATATGCCGATGAAAATGCCTTTTGGCCCTAAATGGCTGCAAAGCATCGACTTTGGTCCCAAAATTCCTAATGTCCTGTGGAACATTCCCTTCATGGATCCGATTGCCACTACGCTGATGAAGAAAACCATCAAGAACTGCGGTGTCGCCAGCATCGACGAGCTGCGCGAACTCTGCCAGGAAGCTGAAGTTAAGTTTCTCGCCTGCCAGATGACTGTCGACCTTTTCGGTCACGACTCCAAAGCCTTCATTGATGGCTGCGAGTTTGTAGGCGCGGCATCGTACTTCGAAGAAGCTTCAGACGCGACTCAGTCCCTGTTCATCTAAACAGAGACTTTCGCTGAATCGAAAAGGCCGCACTTGTTGCGGCTTTTTTGTGGTGTCTGCAATTTGCGTCATATATTGATTAACAGATAAAAGCATTCACCGCAGAGGCGCGGAGAAAGTCATTATTGGTTTAAGAAGCCATCTGCGGTGAACAAGTTTTGCCTTACATGCCCATCAATCCCCCGATGTCTCTGCACCTGCACTGCGGATTAACTCCTTCGCTTTGCGCCACTCCGCTTCCAGCTCTTGCAGTGAATATTCGTTTATAGCCTTGCCTTCGGTGGCGATGGTTTTTTCCATCTGCTGGAAGCGCTGGATGAATTTCCGATTGCCCTGACGCAAGGCCTGCTCGGCGCTGATCTGCAGATGGCGCGACAGGTTGGCACAGGAAAACAGCACATCGCCCAGTTCATCCATAATGCGCTCGTGATTGTTTTCGATTTCCACCTCCCGCTTTAGCTCGGCGATCTCTTCGTTCAGCTTGTCGAACACCGGCGCCAGATTGTCCCAGTCAAAACCGGTACGCGCGGCGCGTTTCTGGATTTTCTCTGCCCACTTCAGCGCCGGCAGCGTGGCGGCAATGCCATCCAGCGCGCTCGCTGCTGAGCTCGCTTCAGATTCCGGTATTTTGTTTTCCCGCTCCTGCCCTTTCTGTTGTTCCCAGGCTGCCAGCAGGGCTTCATCCGTCTCCACCTGTGCGCCCGCAAAAACATGCGGATGCCTGCGCACCAGCTTTTCATTGACGGCTCTGACGACATCATCAAAACAGAATTCATTCTGCTCACTGGCCATCTGCGCATAAAAGACGACATGGAAAAGCAGATCACCCAGTTCATCCTTGAGGTCATGCATGTCCGCACGCTCGACCGCATCGGCCACCTCATAAGCCTCTTCGATGGTATAGGGCGTAATGCTCAAAAAATCCTGCTTCAGATCCCACGGACAGCCTGATACCGGATCACGCAGAGCCTGCATAATCTCCAGCAATCTTTTCATTTCCGGCACTTCATTCCCCCTCTATAAAATGACCCTAGATTAAAAAGACGAGCCAGGCTCGTCTTTTTCAATACTCGAATGACCCGTTTTACCCGCGCTAAAAAGAAAAGCGCACGCCGATATGGGCGCGGTCATCCAGCTCAACGGCGTTGTCTCCAACCAGGCCGTCGGCCAGATCCACCTCAAGTGTGCGGTAGCCGATATAGGCTCTGGCACTTGGGGTTACCTCTAACTCGACGGCCAGCCTGATTTCTTTAACGCCCTTAAAATCCGAGGCACTGGTAACATTAGGCGCTCCGAAACCTTCCAGCAATATGGCAAACGGCGTTCTGCCCGGGAACACATAACGAACCTGCGCACCAATGGCCAGTGCCGCACCATTTTGATTATCTATAGGTGAAGGGAAGTCCAGTACCCCCGCATAAACCTTGGCGCCCACCCCAAAATGCAGCCCCTTAACATCGCCCTGACTGCTTCCTGAAACCAGGACTGAAGCGTTGGCCAGCAGGTTATCATCTTCGTTAAAGAATACGCCCAGACCAATGTCTGCACCGCCGTAACCAAAGGTGGCGTCCTGTGTCTTGTAGGTCACTTCCGCCATCTCACTGCCCAGGCGAAAATCGATCGCCGCCGCAGAGACCGTGGAAAAAGGGGTGGCAACTAAAATAAATGTTAAGGCCTTACGTAGCATGAGTTTTCTTATCTCCGGATCAATTATAAAATAACTACATTATTTACAGGATTTTGTGCGTAGATATTAACACGCCTGACCGACAAAATTGCAGGCAAAAAGAGCTTACAATCAGACACGGTCAGCTAATATACAGCCACTTTTACTACAGCATGATTTAACTGGATATTTATCAACCCCTTATACAGCACCCCATTTCGCCACCAGCCATGAAGCCGCCATTACAAAATCTGGTAGCGCGTCTGCGCGCCCTCATGCCTGATGCATGCGTTCTCTATGAAGCCGAAGATCTGGCACCCTATGAATGTGATGCCCTGTCCGCTTATCGCGCCCGCCCCCTGCTGGTGATCATTCCCGAGACGGTGGCGCAGATCGAAGCCACGCTGCGTTTATGCATCGAATTTCATCTTCCTGTGGTCGCTCGCGGTGCAGGCACCGGTTTGTCCGGGGGCGCTTTGCCACTGAAAAATAGCGTTCTGCTCAGCCTGGCGAAATTCAACCGCATCATAAATATCAATCCCGAGAATCAGACCGCCCGGCTGCAACCCGGCGTACGCAACCTGTCAATTTCAGAAACGGCCGCACCCTTCGGTTTGTACTATGCTCCCGACCCCTCTTCGCAGATCGCCTGCTCAATCGGTGGCAATGTGGCCGAAAATTCCGGTGGCGTGCACTGCCTGAAATACGGACTGACGGTGCATAATATTATGCAGCTCAACATCATCACCATGGACGGCGAACATCTGACCCTCGGCAGCGAGGCGCTCGACTCGCCCGGTTACGACCTGCTCGCGCTGTTCACCGGCTCCGAAGGGCTACTCGGCATCATCACCGAAATTACCGTCAAGCTGCTGCCCAAACCGGTGGCCACCACCGTCATCCTGGCGGCTTTTGACCGGGTCGCTACCGCCGGGCAGGCAGTCAGCGATATTATCGCGCAAGGCATTATCCCCGCCGGACTGGAGCTGATGGACCATGCCGCCATTGGCGCGGCCGATGATTTTGTCCAGGCCGGTTATCCCCGCGACGCCGCCGCCATCCTGTTATGCGAACTCGACGGCAATCCTGCCGAAGTCGCCGATCAGCTGAAACAGGCGCGCGCGACACTGGAGAGTTCCGGCGCCACCGAAATTCGCGTTGCCGAGGATGAAGCCGAACGCCTGATATTCTGGGCCGGGCGCAAAGCGGCATTCCCTGCGGTGGGGCGACTGTCGCCGGATTATTACTGCATGGACGGCACCATCCCGCGTTACCGGATCGCCGATGTGCTGACCCGCATCAAGCAGCTTTCCACGCAATACCAGCTGCCGGTGGTCAATGTATTCCATGCCGGTGACGGCAACCTGCACCCGCTGATTCTGTACGACGCCAACATCGAAGGCGAACTGGAACGCACCGAAGAGCTGGGCGGTAAAATTCTTGAAATCTGCGTTGAGGTCGGCGGCAGCATCACCGGTGAACACGGCGTGGGCATCGAAAAGCTCAACCAGATGTGCGTGCAGTTCAACTCCGCCGAACTCATCCAGTTCCATGCCATTAAAGTCGCCTTCGACCCGGCCGGGCTGCTCAACCCCGGCAAGGCCATTCCGACGCTGCATCGCTGCGCCGAATTCGGCGCCATGCACGTACACCACGGCCAGCTCGCTCACCCCGAACTCGAACGCTTCTAATGAATCGCGATAACGACCACTCCGCCGCATTATGCCAGCAGGTTAAAGCTGCCCACGATGCCGCCTCCCCGCTTAAAATCAGCGCCGGTAACAGCAAAGATTTTTATGGCCGAAAGGTAGAAGGCACACCGCTGTCACTGCGCGAACACAGCGGCATCCTCGACTATCATGCCAGCGAGCTGGTGATCACCGCGCGCAGCGGCACCCGAATTTCAGAGCTCGAAACCGCCCTCGCCGAAAACCAGCAGATGCTCGCTTTCGAACCGCCCTGCCACACCCCGGACAGCACCCTGGGCGGCAGCGTCGCCTGCGGACTCTCCGGCCCGCGCCGCGCCACCGCAGGAGCGGCGCGTGATTTTGTTCTGGGCGTGCACGTCATCAACGGCAGAGGCGAGGCCCTGAAATTCGGCGGTCAGGTGATGAAGAATGTCGCCGGCTACGACGTCTCACGCTTAATGGTCGGTGCGCAGGGCACGCTGGGCGTACTGCTCGACATCTCGGTCAAGGTGCTGCCCAAACCCGAGCGCGAAATCACGCTCTGTTTCGAGCACGATTTCGAACAGGCCCGCCAGCATGTGCACCAGTGGATCTTGCAGGGGCACCCGATCAGCGCCAGCTGCCATGACAACGGGCAGCTGCTGATTCGCCTCAGCAGCACCGAAAACAGCCTGCTCAATGCCCGGCAGAAGCTCGGCGGCGAACAGCTTGATCTCGACATATGGCACCAGCTCCGACACCAGACCCACCCCTTCTTCAGCGCCCACCCCAAACTCTGGCGCGTATCGGTACCGCCGGCCACGCCGCTTTTCGCCGAAAATTGCCCACAGCTGATGGAATGGAATGGCGCGTTGCGATGGATAGCGAGCGAAGAAGACATGTTTGCCGAAGCCCGAAAACACGGCGGCCACGCCACCCGCTACACCCTGAACTCGGAACCGGCCGATCAGGTTTTTCAGCCGCTGGCCACGCCGCTGCTAGCGATACAGAAAAAACTCAAAGCCTCGTTCGACCCCCATCACATTTTCAATCGCGGCCGCCTGTATCCTGATCTGTAATGAAAACAGTCATCAGCCAAAACTATCTCGACACCCCACTGGGGCAACGCGCCAACGACATTCTGCGCAGTTGCGTGCATTGCGGATTCTGCAACGCCACCTGCCCGACCTACCAGTTACTGGGCGATGAACTCGATGGCCCGCGCGGTCGCATCTACCTGATCAAACAGATGCTGGAAGGCGAACCACCCAGCGCCAAAACCCAACTACATCTCGACCGCTGCCTGACCTGCCGCAACTGTGAAACCACCTGCCCCTCCGGGGTGGACTATTCCAGCCTGCTCGACACCGGCCGCAAGCTCATCGCCGCGAAAGTGCCCCGGCCGTTCAGCCAGCGGCTGTTGCACTATTCACTGCGCAAGCTGTTTCTGTCGCCGACTCTTTTCTCCCTGCTGCTGAAAACCGGCCAGCGCTTTCGCCCCCTGCTGCCTGCGGCCGTGCAGCAGAGCATCCCGCTCCCCGCGCCTGAAAAGCTCGCCTGGCCCACGCGCGAACACGTACGCAAAGTCATTCTGGTCGAAGGCTGCGTGCAAAAATCACTGCAACCGGATATCGACAAGGCGGCGGCCAGGGTGCTGGACAAACTGGACATCCAGAGCCTACGCGTCAACGCCGCCGGCTGTTGCGGCGCGCTCAGTCACCACCTTAATGCCGAAACTGAAGCCCACTCCTATATAAAGAGAAATATTGATAGCTGGTGGCCGCACATTGAAGCGGGCGAAATCGAAGCCATCACCATGACCGCCTCCGGCTGCGGCGTCATGATTCAGGATTACGCCAAACTGCTGGCCGACGATAAAAATTATGCCGACAAGGCCGCGAAAATCAGTGCACTCTATAAAGACCCCTGCGAACTGGTCAGCGCCGCCGATCTCAGCGCCACGGCCCGGCCGCTACGCATCGCTTTTCACCCGCCCTGCAGTTTGCAGCACGGCCTGAAAATCAATGGCCGGATCGAAAGCCTGATCACCGCCCTTGGTCACGAGCTGGTCAGCTTTGATGACAAACATCTGTGCTGTGGTTCGGCGGGCACCTATTCCATCACCCAGAAATTGCTCGCCCACACTCTGCGCAACAATAAGCTGAGCGCCATTGAAAGTCGGCAACCACAGCTGATTGTCACCGCCAACATCGGCTGCCAGACGCATTTGCAAAGCGGTACCGATATCGCCGTCACACACTGGCTGGAGCTGCTGCTCGAAAATTAACCCATAACAACCCGATGCAATAACCCTATAAACCTTGTCCTTTGTGCGTAGTCGAGTACCTGCAATCGTGACAGAATACCGAAAATTTAAATCTGTAAGGAACAATAACTATGGCTATCACCTCATTTAATCCACCCGTGCGCACTCTCATGGGCCCCGGTCCTTCTGACGTTCACCCGCGCGTGACCTCCGCCCTGGCCCGCCCGACCATCGGCCATCTCGACCCTGCCTTTATTGGCATGATGGATGAAGTCAAAGCCATGTTGCAATACGCTTTTCAGACCAAAAATGAGCTCACCATCCCGGTCTCCGCGCCCGGCTCGGCAGGCATGGAAACCTGCTTCGTGAATCTGATCGAAGCCGGCGACAAGGTTATTGTCTGCCAGAACGGCGTCTTCGGCGGGCGCATGAAAGAGAACGTTGAGCGTGCCGGCGCCATCGCCGTTATGGTTGAGGATGACTGGGGCAAGCCGGTTGACTCCGAAAAACTGGAAGATGCCCTCAAGGCAAATCCGGATACCAAAATCGTCGCCTTCGTGCATGCCGAAACCTCCACCGGCGCCCAGTCCGATGCCAAAACCCTGTGCGCACTGGCACATAAATATGACTGCCTGAGCATCGTCGATGCGGTCACCTCGCTGGGCGGCACCGAGCTGCGCATGGATGACTGGGGCATTGATGCCATCTATTCCGGCACCCAGAAATGCCTCTCCTGCATACCGGGCATATCACCGGTCAGCTTCAGCGAGCGCGCGGTCGAGGTCATTAAGAATCGCCAGCAGAAAGTGCAGAGCTGGTTCCTCGATACCAACCTGGTCATGGGTTACTGGGGCGGCAACAGCAAACGCGCCTACCACCACACCGCGCCGGTCAACTCACTGTATGCCTTGCACGAATCACTGGTGATGTTGCAGAATGAAGGTCTGGAAAATGCGTGGCAGCGTCACGCTGATAATCATCTGGCACTGCGCGCCGGTATCGAAGCCATGGGCATGTCGTTTATTGTTGACGAGCCCTACCGCCTGCCACAACTGAATTCGGTCACGATTCCCGAGGGCGTCGATGAAGCCGCGGTGCGCAGCACCCTGCTCAACCAGTTCAATCTCGAAATCGGTGCCGGCCTGGGTTCACTGGCCGGCAAGGTCTGGCGCATCGGCCTGATGGGCCAGAGCTCATGCGCAGAGAATATCCTGCTCTGTCTGGGTGCGCTCGATGTGGTGCTCAGCGACATGGGTGCCGACATCAACACCGGCGCGGCACTGCCCGCCGCACAGAAATTAATGAAGTAAGGCACCACCTGGTCATACCGATACATTCACTCTTAGAGGGTTTAATATAATGATTAAATTAATTATCAGCACCATAGGCGCACTTTTTCTGTTTCAGTCGAATGCGATTGCGCAGGAGATGGTTGAACTGCCCAAAGACTGCACCACCATCGAACTGGACATGATCAAGTGTCCGCTCGAAGTGTCAATGGATGACGCAGCGGACTCAATGAGACTGCGCGCCAACCTGTTGAACTTTAAATTAGTCGCGCACATGCCATTATCAGAAGAGGTCAAATCCATGGGCGGGGAATCGCCGCGCATAGAAATTTTCCAGTTCTGTGATGCCCTCATCGCCTCAAAAATGGTCGCCCAAAGCCTGGCCTTTGCCGGCTACCTGCCCTGCCGCATCGCCATGGTTGAAGGCAAGGACGGTACTGACTGGCTGGTCACGCTCAACATGGATGCCACCATTGGCGCGGCCGATCTGCCCGAGGAACTCAAAGTCATGGGCATGAAAGTGCGCAACAACATCTACAGCATTGTGCAGGCCGGTGTGGTGGGTGATTTCTAAGCAGCACGCTTAGCAGGTTTAAAAAAGGCTCCTTGAAGGAGCCTTTTTTATTTGCCGTTATTAAAGAGCAATCCCGCTGGCAGGATTGCCTCGAGTTTTCGCGCCATTAATCGCCAACCACCACTTGAATACGCAACGAATGCTGCAAAACAGAAGCCAATCTACCCTAAATCCGGCAGTCTTCCGGCAATTAAAGTATCATTCAATACCTGAACCATTTAGCTAACACGCAGGTAAATAAACAGATGCAAGCACCACGTCAAATCGTCACCCCCTTCCGCCCCATTCCCCTGGACGTGCCCGAAGGCATGAAGCCAAACGAGTTTTTCAACAGCACCGAAAACCTCAATGACCTGATCCACAACAACGGCCTGCTAATCAATCCGGAAAACCTCGTGATGTATCGCAAGGCGCTGGGGCACAGCAACGAATTTGACGCCTCCATCATCTACAACACCTCGCAGACCATCCTCAACCCGCTGGGCAGACCGGTGCGCCGCACCCAGGTGCCGGCGGTGGTGAAGAATGTCTGGAACCGCATGAACCAGATCGTCATCGAATACATGCTGAAAAAATACCCCGATCCCGGCGAGCACCTGGTACTGGCCGGCGAAGCCAGCCTCGACGCCACCTGGTCACTGACCTCACCCGGCGTACCCAGCATTCGCATGCTGCACAACCATTTCATCGTCTTCCCGAAGGACACGCTGGAAAAGGCCGAAATCGCCGACGACAACAATCCCAACCTCACCGACGGCGGCCAGCACAGCCTGTTTCAGGCCTACCTGCGCGACGTCTACCGCAACTTTTTCGACCACGCACTGGATCTTCAGATCCTCAAACCCGCCGACTCCAGTGCCTCCTGCCTGAAACTCACCGGCTACCCGCAGGGCCTGCCCAGCTGGGAAATTCAGGGTGGCGTCGAAGCCCTGAAAAAACCCCGGTTCTGGAAAGAATACGACCTCATCCTCAAAGGCTTCCTCGACTTCTACCGCACCTTCTTCACCCAAGTCTCCACCCGGAACGCCCCCATGCCCAAGCAGGCCTACTTCCCCGAACACATCGAAGCCGACCTGCTGTTCAACAACGACTTCCTGAAAACCGCCAAAAAAGTCCGCGACCACTGCATCACTGACGCCAAATACGCCAACTCCATCCGCTGGCAACCCGCGTTCAAACAACTCATCTACCGCAACGACGTGGGCAAACTCATCGTCACCATCAGCCAGAACTCGGTGGGTAACGCCATCACGGAATTATTGGGCGTGGTGGTAAACCGCAAGCCGGATGCCGAAGCTTATGAGAAATCAGAACCGGCGTTGATTGAGAAATTGCTGGAAGTGAGAAGCAGACTGATTGAAGCGGATTTGGGTGAGGGGATTTCGACGGATTATTGGGGTAAAGACTAAATTCGCCGGGAGTGAATTTGAACGTGTGTTGCATACACGGCCCGAAGGGCAAAACACAGGACGTGTTTTGTAATAGGTCAAAAACTTAGTGCTTCACCGCGGAGAGCGCAGAGGAAAAACAAAGATATGGAGCCTGTAAATTAAATTGTGTAACTCCCCATTATTAACTACCTTCCCTATAGAGGAATAATAATGGAGAACAACATGAACCAAGAAAAAATAAAGGCCCTGGCAGAAGAGCTGGCCAAAGACCTCAAAACACCCGCTGACCTCAACGCTCTAAGCGCCCAGCTCACCAAGATCACCGTCGAGGCGGCCCTTAATGCTGAGATGCAGGCGCACTTGGGTTACGCCCCCTACGAGGCGAAAGGACGCGCAAACACCAATAGTCGCAATGGCTATACCACCAAGTGTAATGGTCAAGTTTTTTTGGAAAGATCTTAAGCCGTTTTTTTCAATTCCATCGCTCTGTGCGTCGGCGTTATATA
>JAVVEE010000068.1:10453-13816 GCA_032251315.1 Gammaproteobacteria bacterium | reverse complement strand
AGCGTACACGGATGTATTCTCAGCGTGTCTTGATTGAAGGGTATCCTTTCCATGTAACTCAATAGTATAGCCGGATAACGATTAGCACCATGCCACTATTTGATTACAAAGGTCGCACCCCAGGCGGTGAACTGGTAGAGGGACGACGGCAAGCGGACTCCAGTCAAACGCTGGCCGGGCATCTGGTTGCGGCCGCTGTTACCCCTGTCAGCATTAACGAAGTCAAGGTCACCCGGGAGGCGACCGAGAGCCTGAAAACTGCACTGGGTATTGGCAAGCCGAAGCTGGTTGACCTGATATTGTTTAGCCGGCAGATGTACGCCCTGACAAAATCCGGCATACCCATTATCAGGGGCCTGAATTTAATTGCCGACTCAACCAAAAATAAAATATTTGCAGCAGCGCTACGCGCCATCATCGAAGATCTCGTGTCGGGCCAGACCGTGTCAGCGGCAATGTCATGTCATACTCATATATTCCGTCCTTTATATATTAATATTGTGCGTGTCGGCGAAGAGACCGGGGACCTCGATGAAGCCTTTCTGAGGCTGTATCACTACCTGGATACCGATAAAGCAACGCTGGAAAAAATCAAAGCCGCCCTGTTTTATCCCGCCACTGTACTCATTGCAGTTATAGTTGCGATAATGTTTTTGATGGCCAAGGTGATTCCTAAATTTGCCTTGATGTTCGAAAAATTTGACCTCGAGCTTCCCCTGCAAACCAGAATAATTATCGGCGCCTCAAATTTTGTCGCCGACTACTGGTGGCTACTACTACTGATCACCATAGTGATCATCGTTGCCCTGCGCAACTATGTCAAAACCGAAACCGGAAAACTTAAATGGCATCGCTATAAACTCAGGATTCCAAAGATCGGGGACATTCTGCAGCGTGCATTACTGGCGCGTTTTTCACGCGCCTTCGCCATGTCGAACAGTGCCGGGGTACCCATATTAAGCGGCCTGACCATCACCGCCAGGGCCGTCGATAACGCTTATATGGAAGCCAAAATAAACGCGATGCGCAATGATGTCGAACGCGGCGAGACCCTGAGTCGGGCAGCAAGATCAACCCAGCTGTTCACCCCACTGGCATTACAGATGCTGGAAGTGGGCGAGGAAACCGGTCGGCTCGATGAGATGATGCAGGAAGTCGCGGAATTTTATGAGAGCGAGGTCACTTATGATGTGCAGAATATTTCCAAAATTATCGACCCCATACTGACGGTGGTCATGGGGCTACTGGTGTTGTTCCTCGCGATGGGTGTCTTCTTGCCTATGTGGGACCTAGTCAAGATAACCCAGAGATAGGCGAGCGTCTATGCACGGGGAAAACCCAGCTGAAACTTTATCGCCGCAGCGCGGCTTCAGCCTGTTTGAAATGGTAGTGGTGGTCCTGCTCATCGGCGTACTGATGAGCATGGCCATCGACAGAATGCTGCAACTGCAGATAAGCTCCGAAAGAATATCGGTACAACATATGCTTGGAGTGTTGAATAGCGCGGTCAATTTACAGGCCGCCGAACGGGTCGTTAAACAGGGGCTGGATTCACTGACCGCACTGGAACACACCAATCCAATGCAATATCTGCAGAACCCGCCCTATAATTACCTTGGCATCAAAGACGATAAGGCTGCAGGCGGGTATCCCGCGAACAGCTGGTACTATGATGCAGAGCAAAACATTCTGGTCTATACCGTGAAAAACACTAATTATTTTTCCACCAGTCTGGCGGGCACGCCCAGAATAAGGCTCCGGGTCACGCTGGCCTACCAGAAGGGCGCTCATCCGGGGCGCAACAATACGGTGCGCGGTGTGAGCGTGAAAAACCTGGAGCCTTATTCCTGGAAATTCAACTAACTTTAGTGGTCGACTAACCATGAGCACAAACAGTGACAGAATGATAATGGCCGTTATCGAAGAACTTGGCTTTTTTACCGGCTTTGGCCTGCTGATGCTGGCTTTGATTGTCGGGCTGTTGCTGCTGGTGCGACCGGCGGTGATTATTCGGTTGAACACCCGGCTGGGCAAAAGCTTCAGCATGCGTCGTTCCACCAAATACCTCGAAGTCCCGAAAAATATCGACCGGTTGTTCTACCGCCACCATCTAATTATGGGCGTTATCATCAGCCTGACTTCGGCCTATGTGCTGTATTATTTTTCCCTGGTGTATGACCCGACGGTGATCGCGGAATACGCGAAGAGCTCGGCCAATGCGCCGGCTATCGATATCCTGATAAATGCGCTCAGGTTGCTGATGCTGCTCTGCAGTGCCGTGATTCTGGGCCTCGGCATCGTCATTTTATTCCGCCCCAGCCTGCTCAAGCGGATCGAGCTCCGGGCCAATCGCTGGATATCGACGCGCCGGCTCACTCGATCACTGTCGACAGAAAGGGACCAGGTCAACCAGTGGGTCTACAAATACCCCCATCTTGTTGGACTAATCATCATATTAGTCAGCCTGTATGCTGGTACCCGGCTATTTTTGCTCTATACTCAGTAACATAAAGGAATTAATTAAAACGCAATTCATCCGGTTGTTGCGATGACCGAATTCAAAACAGTGCCGCTGCGGCGGCATAAACGCAGGGATGCACCCATAAACACAGACTGCGGTCTGTATTACAAATAGGTCATTATTATGAACAGACAACAATCGGGTTTTACCCTTATCGAGCTGATTATGGTTATCGTGGTACTGGGGGCGCTGGCAGCAATGGCGCTGCCCCGCTACGCCGATCTCCAGGTACAGGCGGATCAGGGCGCAGTTGAAGGTGTAGCGGGCGCGCTGGCAGCAGGTTCGGCGATCAATTTTGCAGAATGCAAAGCGGGTGGCGCTGGCTGCTTGGCACAGGCCAACTGTACTGATGTAGAGAATAATATACTTGGCGGTATACCAGCTGGCTTTGGGGTAGGCTCTTTAGTATTAGTTGCAGGGTCAGGCAGTGCAACGATATGTACTGTGACCGGACCTGCGCCGACTTTAGCTACTTCAACATTTACTGCGTTAACACCGTAAGTCTAGAATGCATAAAGGCCCACCTTAGGTGGGCCTTTATGCATTACTGTCGTGTACCAGAGACGGGCTTCCGGTTTTACCCTCATCGAGCTGATCATGGTGCTGGTGGTACTCGGCGCGCTGGCGATGTTCGTCATGCCGCGTCTAAATACCTCAAGCTACGACAGCCTGTCGTTTCAGCAGGAACTGAAAACCGCGATCCGTTATGCCCACAAGACCAGCCTTGCCGCCGAATGTGAAGTTCAGGTGGTTCTGACGGCAAATTCCTACGCCCTGTTTTATCCCGATAACACCTGCAATCCGCCCGATGGTTTCGGCGCCTTTGCCGTCAATCACCCGGT
>JAVVEE010000068.1:8758-10353 GCA_032251315.1 Gammaproteobacteria bacterium | reverse complement strand
TCCTACGCCCTGTTTTATCCCGATAACACCTGCAATCCGCCCGATGGTTTCGGCGCCTTTGCCGTCAATCACCCGGTGCAGTCCGGTGCCTATACAGGCACCGCCCCAGCGGGTATCAGCATTGCCGGTTTCGGTAATTTCTTTTTCTCCGCCAGCGGCGCACCCAGCAACTGGGGCACGATTACCCTCAATCCCGACGGCAGACAGATTGTGTTGAATCGACTCACTGGCTTCATCCAGTGAGCAGCTTTGCCGTCCGCCCGTCACGGGGCTTTACCCTGATCGAGATGATCATCGCCATGGTGGTGCTTGCCGCCGCCTCCGGCATCCTGTTCAGTTTTTCAGCGACCACGGCCCGCAGCGCCGACCCGATGATTCAGCAGCAGGCCATCGCCATTGCCCGGGCGTATCTGGAAGAGGCGATGCTCAAGCCTTACAGCGACCCCGACGGCGGTGAAACCAGTAGCTGCGAAGAGGGCGCACGGAGTTCATACGATGATGTGGCCGATTACGATTGCATCAATGACACCAATGGTGCGCGCGACCAGTTCGGCGGCAGCCTGGCCGGTTTAGGCAATTACAATATCGCCATCAGCGTCAGCACAACCAGCATCGGTGCGCCGGCGGTGACCGCGAGACGCATCGACGTTACCGTGACCCACGATACCTTTGCCGGCATCAATATGGTGCTGACGGCCTATCGCACCGGTTATTATTAGGTAATGGCGATGCTCAGCAAACACCCAGTGAAAATGGCGGGCTTCACTCTCATCGAGCTGGTGATGGTCATTGTCCTGATCGGGGCGCTGGCTTCGGTGGCCTCGGTGTTTATTGCCGGCCCGGTCGGGGGGTTTATCGACACTAACCGCCGCGCCGAACTGACCGATATCGCCGCCACCGCCCTGCAGCGCATGAGCCGCGAGATCCACCATGCCCTGCCCAACAGCGTCAGGATCTCTAATAACGGCACTCAATATGCCATTGAATACCTCAGCACGGTGACCGGCGGGCGTTACCGTGCCTTGCAGGCGACCGGCGGCGCCAGTGACCGGCTCAATTTTAATGTCGCCACCGACAGCTTCGATATTCTCGGCGGACTGCCGGGCTTTGCTCTGGTCGATGCGGCGGGCGGTAGCGGGCGGGCCGCCTGCCTGAATAATACCGTGGATTGTCTGGTCATCTATAACACCGGCACAACCGCCACCGATTACAATGCCTACAATGGCGACAACATCGCGGCGATTACCGCCGTCAGTAATATTTCCATGACGTTTGATAATTCCGATGTGCCCGGCTGGCGCTTTCCGGCGGCCTCACCGAATAATCGGTTTTTCGTGGCGGACACTCCGGTCAGTTTTGTCTGCGACAGCGGTACCGGGGAGCTGTTGATGTACCAAAACTACGATATCATGCCCGCACAGCCCGTGAGCGCCGCTGAATTTGGCAGCGCCGGCGCGGTTCTGGCCGACCGGGTATCTGATTGCGGCAGCAACACTTTTTTATACAACGCCGGCGCCGGCGTGCGCTATGGGCTGGTAGTGATGCGCCTGACCATAAGTGCAGAGGGTGAAAATGTTGCACTATTACAGCAGACT
>JAVVEE010000068.1:0-8661 GCA_032251315.1 Gammaproteobacteria bacterium | reverse complement strand
CTGGCGTGCGCTATGGGCTGGTAGTGATGCGCCTGACCATAAGTGCAGAGGGTGAAAATGTTGCACTATTACAGCAGACTCACGTCTTGAATGCGCCATGAATACAGACACCATCAGCCCTCTATGATCAACACCAGACCTCAGCCCCGGCCGCGCGGATTTATTCTGATCACGGTTCTGTTTTTAATTGCCGTACTCGCCGTCATGGCGGTGGTGATGTCGTCCACCGCGAGCGTGCAAAGCCTCACCAGCATGTATTCCCTGCAACAGGCGCGCGCCCTTGCCGCCGCCCAGAGCGGCCTGGAGTACGGGGTGCAGCGCGCGGTCAGCGCGGACACCTGCACCAACGGCGGCATTACCCTGCCCGGCGTTGATTTCACGGTTACTGTGGCCTGCACTTCAGTTGGCGGCATTAACGAAGCCGGGGAGATTTCTACTGTCTATACCCTTAGTGCTACCGCATCCACGGGGACTTTAGGGAATGTCGGTTACGTTACGCGCACGCTCAGGGCGCAAGTCAATTGATCATGCATCGCGGATTTATCATATTCATTGCCCTGGTGTCTGCGCACGCCGCAACGACGCTGGCGGCACCCGGTGATGTACTATTTAATGATGCTTTAACTAACATGAACCAGTGGTCCGTTGTTTCGTCCGGCGGTGATGCCAGTATCGGCAATGAGACCTCGGCTTCAGGGCGATCCATGCGTCTACGCTGGGACACGGTTATTGCTACCAGTGTTCCATTTAACGCTGCTGCACCGGGTGCGGAATTGACTGTCTGGGTAAGGCGCGGCTCCGATGCATTCAGTAGTAAACCTGATGATGGAGAAGATATTCTTATCCAGTATTTGAACACCTTCGGTACCTGGGTGACACTGGAAACATTTCCCGGTGCGGGCACCGCAGGCGAGATTTTCAATCGCGCTTATAATCTGCCCTCAGATGCCTTGCATACCGGATTGCAAATACGACTTAACCGGGTCAATGGCAGCGGTGATGATTTTGACTACTGGCACGTTGATGACGTAGTCGTCACCGAGACTGCCGCGGTGATCTCCGGCTGTGATAATTTTGAGTCCGGTTTTAACTGGACGGCTGTTGGAACAGGCAGTGCCGGTATCAGCGGGCAAACATTTAACTCCCCCAGTAACAGCATGTTTCTACGTTGGGACACAGTGACGGTTACTTCACCGGTCACAGATCACTCCTTATCAACTATGCTCGATATTAGTATCTGGGTTCGACGTGGCGACAATGCATTCAGCGCAGACCCCGATAATGGCGAAGACCTGGTGTTTGAATATCTGAACAATGTCGGCAACTGGAGACTGCTGGAAACATTCAAAGGTAATGGTAAAACAGGCGAGATACTTGAACCTGTTTATGCCCTGCCTGCGGATGCGTTGCACGCCAATTTTCAGATGCGTTTCACGCTTCTCAGCGGTAGTGGTGCCGATGCGGATTATTGGCACGTTGACGATGTTTGCCAGGTGATACCAGCGCCCCCGACCGATCATTTCAGCATCATTCACGATACCACTGCAGTCAACTGTCAGGCAGAACCGGTCACTATCTCGGCGCACCTGAGTGACCACACAGTGGATGCCGGTTACAGCGGCGCCTTGAATTTATCCACATCAAGCGGCAACGGCGACTGGACTTTAATAACCGGTCTGGGTGCGTTAAACAACGGTGCCGCTGACGATGGCGTGGCGACTTATACGATGGTGCCCGCCGATAACGGCGTCGCTGTACTGGGGCTTAAGAACACACACGTAGAAGCACTCAATATTAATGTCACCGATGGTTTGATTTCAGAAACCACCGGCAGTGCCCTGGCCGGGGAAGACCAGAACCTTGCGTTTGCCCAGAGCGGCTTTGTGTTTCTCGCCGATGGTGCCGCCAGTAACATCACGACCCAGATTGGCGGCAAAAGCTCGAGCCTTGCACCCGGCAACCAGCTGCTGGAACTCCAGGCTGTTCGTAGCAGTGACAGTACGGGAGCCTGCGAGGCCGCGCTGCAGGGCGCCAATCAGATTGAGCTGGCGTTTGAGTGCCGCAATCCGGCCACCTGCAGCGCTAACCAGGTGAACGTTAACGGCGTTAATATCACCGGCAACAGTCTGGGCGCTGTTGGCAGTTACGCCCCGGTCAATCTCGATTTTGGTGATGCCACCGACACCACAGCGGCGTTCGTCATGAATTACCCCGATGTTGGCGCGATCCAGTTATATGCCCGTTATAACATCCCGCTGGATGACGGCTCGGGCACACCGTCGGGGACTTTTATCACGGGTAACAGCAATGCGTTTGTGGTGCGTCCGTTCGGCTTTGATGTCGTCGTCACCGCGAATCCCGGCGCAGCCGGTCCTGCCGATGGCGTGTTTACCCGGGCCGGTGCCGATTTTGCCGTAAGCGCTACTGCGGTGCTATACCAGGCCGGTGATGATGTGCTCGATAATAATGGCATACCGGATAACCATGATGATGCCGACCCGTCTAACAATGTGAATTTGAGTGACAACGCGGCAGCGCTGAATTATGGCCGGGAAACAACCCCCGAAAACGTGGCGCTGACCGGCCTGCTCGATCAGCCCGGTGGCGGCTATGATCCCGGACTGACCGGCACGACCACCATCACCGGCTTTAGCAGTGGCGCAGGCAATAGTGCGGCCGTGCGTTTTGATGAGGTCGGCATTATCGAAATCACCGCCGGCGTGGCTGATGGTGATTATCTGGGTATCGGTGCCGCCACCACCGCAGCGCTGCTGGGTAAAAGCGGTTACGTCGGACGTTTTATCCCCAACCATTTTGTCGTGGCCAATGCCACGCTAACCAACCGCAGTGACAGTGTGGCCTGCCTGGATCCGTTCACCTATATGGACGAGAATTTCCAGATCGACTATGAACTGGCCGCATTCAATGCGCTTGCGCCGGCTGCGATCACGCAAAATTATAGCGGCGCCTTCGCCAAGCTGGATCTTAGCGTGCCGGCCGAGATGAATTATGGCGCTACTGACTCCGGCAGCAATCTCACCGCCCGCCTGGGCGTTGCTTCGGCGGGGGGATTCGTTGCCGGCACAGCACTGGTCAGCGCCACATTGCAGCTGGCCCGCAACGCCTTACCTGATGGCGTGTACAGCAATTTCCAGGTAGGCATTGTGCCGACTGATAGCGATGCTGTGAGCCTGCTGGCAGCGGATTTGAATCTGGCTCTCGACGGGGGTGCCGACAGCCATGTGCAGCTGGGTCAGACCGACCTCCGCTACGGGCGGCTCAATCTTCACAATAATTTTGGTTCAGAATTATTAGGGCTTAGCCTGCCGCTAAACGCAGAATATTATCTGGATGCCACAGCAGCATTTGTGATTAATGCGAATGACAGTTGCACCACGCGCGCGCCCGCCAATGTTTTGTTGTACAACGAGCTGGAACCAAAAGCAGGTCGTATAGTGGGCGATTCCATGATAACTATTGGCACCGGCAGCACCACGCTGACTTCAATCAGCGCCTTTGTCGGCGGCCGGGCAAGCATGACATTCACCGCCCCCGCTGCTGAAGGTTATGTCGATGTTGAGATACAGGCCCCCGACTGGTTGCTGTCTAATCTGGATGAACTGGATCAGGGCATTGAGGGTCCGGGGCTGCATTGTACTCCCGGAATCGCGGCGACTGATCCGGCTTATATCGAAGGTTGTACGGCAGATGGCAATAACATTGATGACATACCGCTCAGCCGTGCTAACTTCGGTATTTTCAAAGGCAGTGACAATATTATTTATATTCGAGAAGTGTACTAGGAACCATCAATACTTCCGCTCTGCGAAAAACAAACTCGGCCCTTATCTATTTTTGAAGGTAATCGACGCTGAATTTATACAGTAGCGCAGGCCGGTGGGCGGCGGGCCATCGTTAAATACGTGGCCCAGATGCGCGCCGCAGGCGGGGCAACGCACTTCCACCCTGACCATGCCGTAAGCGCTATCGGTCACCTCTTCCAGCTCGCGCCCGTCAATCGGCTGCCAGAAACTGGGCCAGCCTGAGCCGGAATCATATTTCTCTTCTGAACTGAACAGCGGCTCATCACAGCAGATGCAGGTATAGATGCCGGGTTCCTTGTTGTCATTATACTCACCGCTGAAAGCCGGTTCCGTGCCCGCTTCACGGGTCACGCGGTACTGCTCCTGCGTTAACTGCGCCTGCCACTCGGCATCGGTTTTTTTTATTTTATCGCTCATAACTGAATATCCCCTTCTGACTAGCACTGTTCCCAGGGCAGGGCGTGATAACGCCAGCCGCCGACACTGCCGCGATGATGCCGCTCATCCAGCTCTCCCTCGAAACCCTCGTCAACGTTATAAACATTGGCGAATCCGGCTTCGATTAATTTCATCCCGGCCTCTTTTGAGCGTTTGCCGCTTCGGCAAATCAGAACAATGGGAACGCTGTTATCGGAACTTCCGCCTACGCCGCCAAGAATCAGTTTTCTGATATCGGTGACGAAGTTCGTATTGACCACCCAGTCCGGTTCGTCGATCCAGGGCACGTGAACAGCGCCTACCGGATGCCCCACAAAAAGGAACTCCATGGTGGAGCGGACATCTATAAGCAGGGCGCGCGCGTTGTCCTGACAGATCTGCCAGGCCTCTTTGGGTGAAATGCTTTGAAGTTCAGATGCCATGTTTAGTTAGCCTCACAAAGATGGAATCAATTATAGATTATCCTGATTTTTCACATAGTCCAGAAAAGGAGTCAGGCGTCCCGCCAGAGTAGTGAGATGATCTCTTTCTATCTTGAAATAATCGCCTTCGAGAATCAATCTGAATGCCTGCTCCAGATCCTCGTCCGTCACCTTTTCAGCCGCTTCCGGCTTCGGCCGCGCTTCAAAATAACTGGCGATTTTCTCACCCGCCTTGCCCAGGGCACGCTTCAGGGCGGTATCCGCCTGCGCCATCACTTCCGCAAAGCGCATTCTTTCCTTCGCTTCAGGTGATGTCATGCCGGCGGCCAGAACAATGCGTATCTTTTCCTTGCCGGTATCAAACACCAGTTTGTTGATGGAGGACCTGACCCGGTCAACCACGATCTTGGCGTGGGTATGATTGGTCAGGGGCAATAACAACGCATATTTGGCCACCCCGATTCTGGCGGCGACATCCTCGGTGCGCAGAACCGCCTCAAAGCGCTTGGCCACCGCGATAATAATCTGCGTCGCCACCGACTTGCCATGCTTCAGAAAAATATCCTGAAAATTCTCTATCTCCAGATACACCGCCGAGACGTTGACGCTATGACGCGACGCAAATGACAGCGATTTGTCGCCTTGCTCTTCAAAACTTTTGGCATTGAACAGACCGGTAAGTTTGTCATAACCAGTCTGCTTCTCAAGCTCGACCACTTTGGCATTCAACTGCGCATAGGATTTGGCACGGGTCAGCAGGTCAATCGAGCTGAACGGCTTGGCGATAAAGTCGGTGGCCCCCGCTTCAAAAACCTCCTGCTTGGTTTCTTCGGTGTCGCCCTGACCGGTGATCATTATCACGGGCAGCCCGGCAATGCGCTCATCCTCCGCGCCACGGATACTGGCCAGCAGCTCCATGCCGTTCATCACCGGCATCTGGATATCGGTAAATACCACTGAAATAAAAGTGTTCTTCTGGATTTGCTGCCAGCCCTCGCCACCGTCGACCGCTTCGCGAATGACATAGCCATCACCCAGCATTTTTCTGGCGGCGGCGCGAATGACCTTAGAGTCATCAACGATTAAAATTTCTGGTTTTTGGCTCGGCTGTTCGCCCATCTGTATAGCTCTTGGTAAATGCAATAGTGACAATGAGTATTATTTTTTTATTTTCACGGCGCGACCACTCCAGACTCACCCGTGGACGGCTAATCGCAAAACTTTAATTACCAGATGCTGGGTGCGCCAACACGCCTAATTTATCCATAAAAGTAGCCATTACCATAGCTCAATTAGCCACGAAATGCACAGAAAAAAACCTTGTTTTAGATGTGCTTTCGGCCTTAAACTTTCATAATGACCCGGAGCTGATTTATGATTTTCCGGATGTTTCTCGCCCCGGGGCAGATATAAATACTATAACTGGCGAACTAGAGGATTTTCCTCTAAAAATTCTTAAAAATAGATATCAATGTTATGTCATTCGTAAATCATAAATATGGAAATTTGATTTCAAAGCTCAAAGAAAATGTCAACAATATACTGCTGGCATCTATCGCTGAGATGTTTCTTCAGGCCGATGAAACGCTTTTCGAGATGGCTGAGTCGGCTGATAGCAACAAGGAACAGAATCGTTATTTTGAATTGATGCGCGATACGCGCGCCTTAAAGGATGGCATTTCTGCGGATTTCATTAATACCATTTCCACTTCCCTGCGTCCTTTCGAAGAAACGGTTGCTGAAAAAAGCTCCGTAAAAAAGCGCAAAGAAAGCGAACTGAGCCTGGTTGATCAGGCCGAAATAGAAGACATGGTGCTGGTCAAAAGCATGAGCGGCAATGCCACCGCGCGGCTGCGCGAACCCCTGCACTGCCTTGAGGCCAGACTCGAACACCTTGCCTTACAGACCCCAGATGTTTTTTACCAGAAGGCGCTGCACCCCATCAATATATTTCAGGCATATGATGATGCGCTGGGACAAAATTTTGACATCGCCAACAAAAAGACCCTGTTCAACTTCTTCAATGATCACGTCGCTCTAAAGCTGGGCAATTTATACAATGACCTCAATCAGATTTTGATTGATGCGGACATTCTGCCAAAAGTCAGACTCCATACCAGCAAGGCGAGTTCACGACACGCCCCCGCTCATCGAGCATCGCCCGGTAATGAACATGCAGAGGCCGGCAGCGACGCGCAATACAACTCAGACCAGGAGATGAATCAGGGCGGCTATGCCATGACCGCAGCGCCCGGCCACGCCTATCCCGGTGGTCAGCATAGTGGTGGCACACAAGGTGATGGTCAGGGCGTCTCATGGGCTGGTGATCAGTGCTATGGCGAGGCCGGCGGACATCAGGGCGGTGGTGGTCAGGCGTCTTTCGATCAGACTCCATCACAGCAGGGCAGCGGTGGAGTTGCCGGTGGCGGCGTGAATGAATCCGGCCCCGCCGGTTATCAGCACACCACGGCGGGCATGCCGGCCAGCCAGGTGGGTGATGTCATTGGCCAGTATCTGGGCGGCGCGCCGCTCATGCCACGGTCGCCCGCAGACGAAAATATTGACCTGAGCGCGGGCAGCCCGTTTTTCCCCGTCCCCACAAGCCAGCATTACGGTCACCAGGAAATCCTGAATGCGCTCTCCAATGTGCAGCACAACCCCGTCTTCAACAATGCCGACGGCACGCACTATGATGGCGAAGCGATCAAGCAGGCGGTGCTCTCTGAAATCGCTAAATCCTCCGGCGGCGGCGTCACCAAAAGCATTAACCGCATCGCTGAAAAAACCATCGATTTTATCGAACTGGTTTTTGACGCGATCATTGATGACGACAATATTTCTGACACCATCAAGACCCTGCTGCTACGCCTGCAAATTCCCGTCATCAAGGCGTCGATGATTGATCAGGAGTTCTTCATTTATGACGAACACCCCGCGCGCGTGCTGCTGGATAAAATTGCCCACGTCGGCATCGGCGTCGCCGACCGCCATGACGAAATTTACAGTCATCTCGATAAAATTGTCACCACGCTGGTCAGCGACTTTGAACTTCAGGCCGAATCTTTTGAAATTGCACTGAACAGTCTTAACACCTTTCTGGAAGAGCGCGATGCTGAGGCGCTGAAAATCGAGGCCCAGGCACAGCGGCAGGTCTTGCGCGAGCATGCCCGAAGCACCGTGCTGAAATCCCTGCGCCTGGCCACCAGGGGCAAAGTTCTGCCTGAGGCCATCCATGCGCTGGTTTTAAAGCGCTGGCCCACCATGATGTACAACCACTACCTGAAACAGGGCAAGGAAAACAACGAATGGGTCAATATCGTTGACACCCTCAGAGCCATTATTAACAGTGTACAGCCGCTTAAATCGGCCGATGATCTTGAGCTGCTGATTTCCGGGCGGGAACATCTAATTACCAGCACGCACAAATATCTGCAAAGAACCAATCAGTCGGCAGAAGACATCGAACAGGTCACTCAAGACCTGAACAGCATCCATCAAGCACTCATCGACCAGGCGGACTTTAGCCACGAAACGGAAACCGTTGCGAACGAGGCCGGTGAAGAAGAAACCATTTCCGCTGAAGTGTCCGCGCCGGTTGAACCGGCACCTGAGGAAGAAGCACCACCAAAATTAAAACTGCCTTCCGGCATCATCCCCGGCACCTGGTTTCAGGTTTATAACGGTGAAGACAAGGCGCAACGTCGCTGCAAACTTTCAGTCATCATTTTAGAAGATCAAAAGCTGGTATTCGTGAATTATCAGGGCGCGGTTGTTATCGAAAAAAATCTGGGAGAATTTCTGCAGGAGATGGCCGACGGCAAATCGAAGGCCATCATGGGACGCTCTGTTTTCGATTACGCCCTGAGCTCGGTAGTCACCAGTCTGCAGCAGAGCCATTAGCGGTATTGACTGGGTTTTACTAGGAAAACCCTTGTTCACCGCAGACAAATTTTTCAGGAGCAGTGGTGCACGGAAGC
>JAVVEE010000067.1:0-13820 GCA_032251315.1 Gammaproteobacteria bacterium | reverse complement strand
CCGGAATAGGTGTTCAACTTCGCCGGAATACGCAAATCAGTGAAGACGCGTAAGCTCTTCCCCAGCGACAGCTCTGCACTCAAAGTGGTTTATCTGGCCACACAGGCGGCCTCAAAAAAATGGACAATGCCGATCAGAAACTGGAGATTGGTAATGAATAGATTTATGATTGAATTCAAGGATCAGTTAGCTCCTCATATTTAAGGGGTGGTTACACAAAATTATTTACAGGCTCGTATCTAAAATTTTTTCTAGTACGACCTGCGTTTCATTTTGATTGCATACATCAAACTGCACAGCCTCATCACTACCTCCCTGTTCTAATATGCGATTTACTACATATTCAGATTGGACAATGTTCTTATTTGCATAGACATAAACATGATATCCTGCAGCAGCAAGAGATATCGATATAGCGCTTCCTATATCACCGCTACCGCCAGTTACCAATGCTCGTCTCATTGTGGTTTTTCTTCATCAATAAACTTTGCTACTACTGTAATCCTACCACTGGATAGTATTATTTTGTTTGCAGAAATTGACATGGTGTAGATCATGTTTCCTGACTCAGCGAAGATACGCTGCATGTTTATCACAAGCTCTTCTTCGATCTCAGAAAGCAATCCATCTGCAAAGTAAATATCGCGCAGAGATGCCAAATAACCTTCCTTCATAATGAAACCGTCCACTTCTGCCAGTAAGCAGCCATGAACTGCCATCGCCTGTGCACCATATTCTAATAGTGAAAGCATTGGTAATCCTTCATTAGAGCGAAGAGGATTTGATTTATTTCTATGTGTGCTAGTTGTACAGGTAATATTTTTTTTATTCCAGCTCGTCACCTTATCCAGTAAGCACATTTTTCCATCATGTGGAATAAGCTTGCAGATTTCATCGTGTTCTAACATATTAATTTTAACCTTGCCGTATCAATGAGAGATAGATATTCGAAACTTTCTATCCCCTAGATACGGAATAATAACCTGCATTCGTGCTCTTCTTACTAATGCCTCAATCAAGGGCATACCATCACCGACCGGCGATGCTAAACGTAGAGGTTCAAGAGAGAGGTTTCTGCAAACACTATCTTTAATATCATTCTCTTGACCTTCCAATGTTAAAGTTCCGAGGGCCTTGTTCTCAGCGGTTTTTCCTATCCTGATCGCAATGGCTAGCGGATACTTGATGTGGCAGTATTCATTTAGTGGCGACGGCGCAGGATAATCATAGGCTACAAATAATACAGTTCCTCCGTCGACTTCAACTTGAGTGACAGCTTCCTGTAGTCCACTCATAAAGGTTGCATTTCCAGCTGATAAGCTAGTGGATGCTCCTTTAATCAATGACGCAATTGACCAGTAGCCAGCAGCTGAATTATGTACAGAGTTATGAAATAAAGTAGGTGAAATAATCTTTTCGTCCTTCGACAGCGCCGAACAGATCTTATCAGAAATTTCAAAATCACCATCTGAGGACGCAAATACCGTGGATGTGGTTTGAAGGTCATTGTGATCGCTTGATAGTCCTTGAATGCAAGCAAGTGCAAGTCTAATCATAGGTGTTGTCCGTCGCCGTTCGTTTGCTGGCAGCATGTCTGGAATAAGCTTTGGCATTTCCTGATAAATCCAGTTTTTCTCACCGAGTAAAATTGAACATGTGATTTCTTTATCTATTAAACCGGGTCCAATCACCGAGATATCGTTAATATAAACTGTCATCCTTCACCAGCCAAAGATTAAACTACAGTTGTTACCACCAAAACCGAAATTATTAGTCATTACATTCTCAACAGAGCATTTCGTTGTTACCTCTAACGGTTTTATGCGAAGTGTTTCATCCCATGAATGCATGTTTAAATTTCCTGGTAGTATGTTTTGTTCGAGAGCCAGTATTGAGATAATAGATTCAGTAATCCCAGCTGCACCAAGTGTATGGCCCGTGAAACCTTTCGTTGAACTACAGACGACTTTATCACCAAAAACGCGAAACAGGCTACGAGCTTCCGCCTGATCATTATTACGTGTAGCCGTGCCATGTAAGTTAATATATTCAATTTCAGAGGCATTTAATGACGCCCGAGTCATCGCATCATTCATTGCTGCCACTGCGCCATCGCCCTCTGGATGTGGTGTAGACATATGATATGCATCACTGGATTCACCATAGCCTTTAAATTTAACTTTCCCATGACCGAATTTCACAGGTTCCAATAAAATGAAACCAGCTGCTTCACCTATGTTGATGCCATTACGGTTAGCATCAAATGGTCGGCAGATTTCTTCTGATACTAGTTGTAGTGATTTAAATCCGTACAATGTAGACATGCATAAAGAGTCTACTCCACCAACTATTGCCGCGTCGCATTGTCCCGTTACTATATGGCGATATGCAGCGGCAAAAACTTTTGCACTTGATGAGCAGGCAGTCGAAATTGTATGCCCTGGGCCGTTTAGACCTAATGAATGTTGCACATAACGCTGTAACGAAGACATGTTATGCGTATACAATAGATCAAAATTATCAGGAAAAGTATCATGGTGATGCATATGACTGTAGGCGTCTTCAGTTTCTGCGATACCTGATGTGCTCGTGCCTACGAAAACGCCAACTCGCTCAGCACCATATCTTAATTTTGCACTTTTAACAAATGCGTGAAAACTGTCTGTTTTAAGTGCAAGTTGTGCCAGGCGATTGTTACGACAATTGTATCGCTTCAGCTGGGGTTCAATCTCGATAAACTCAACTTCATTGACTGTCCCAAGCCATGTGTCAAAGTTTAAGCCTTCATAGGCCTGTTGTTTTAAACCACTGCTATTATTCCTGAGTGCTTCGATTGTGGAGGCTTCGCCTACGCCGCATGAGTTAACAATAGTCTTTGCGGTTATTGCCATTGGTGTCATAGCTTTCATTTTATATACTCTGGATAATCAGCAGCAGTAGTAGTAGTAGAAGATGACAATAATAATGCTGATATAAAGCACATTAGAATGCCGGAAGCGACTGTTTGACCCATTGCAGCCATTACTGAAACAGGTGAAAAGGCCAGTACCGAAAACGCTGTCGATGTTGTTAGTGCGCTAATACTAATGGCGTGGAGATGTTGCTGCCGTTCAAAAAGATTGTCCGCCGCCCTGTTAAAAAACAGGCTGTAATCTAGACCCATACCTAATACTAACAACAGTGCTAATAGATGGAAAACATTAATTGCCACGCCCATTAGAATTGGCATGGCAAGCCCGCTTAGTAATCCTATAGTGACAGGTAGCAAAATCCAGAGTGCTCGCGTAATACTGCCAATCCAAAAAGCTATGATGATAGACAGCAGCAGAAAAATGCCAAGGAAGCGCTCGAACGTAGATATACGGTATTCCGTAAGCAGGTGTTCAGTTGCTCGTTTTATTTCTATATGGCTCTCTTTGACCTTTGGATGTAAGTCAAGCCAATCATTGAATTCTGTTTTTGAACGAATATCACTGACACGAATAGCACTTATCCACATATTACCATGCTGGAATAGACCTGGTTTTAGCAGGTTGGTTAAAGGTGTTGATACGATGTCATCATATTTAAGTGGACTTAACGTTCGGCTTGCAGCAACGGATTCAAGCCAGGGTTTAAATGCTGCCTGTCGATACGGTAATCCACTTAAAGCGGCTTCTAGATTGCTCGACAGTTCTTGATTAGTTGGCAATAATTGTTGCCGTTGCCGTTGCCGTTGTACTGATGGCAATATCAGTGACGGAGACCAGATTCTGCTGATGATTCCTAGATCTTGTAATTCCTGTAACTGCTGGCTAATGTATTCACTACTCTGCAATACTTTCTCTATGTTCTCGTCTGACTGTAAAAACACATGGGAGACTTCAGGTGCATTCAGGTCATGCCGCAACTTGCGGTCGACCTCACGAGCAGATGCTGGAACGGGACTAATTGCATCAATCGAAGTTTCCCAAAAGATATCGCTTTGTAGCATTATCACGACAGGAAGGCATGCTAACAGTATCGTTATAATTATTTTACCCGCTGGACTCAATCTTATATTAAGTGCAAACAATCCTGGCCTTACTCGGGCAGGTGATACCCAATATGGAAGTATATAGCGTGTCACTATCAGGGCAGTGGTAAGACCGCAAGCTGCAAAGACAGATAATTGGCTCAGTCCATTGAAACCGCTTCCAAACAATGCCATAAAAGCAATAATTGTGGAAGTTCCACTCAGCAATAATGTCGGCCAGATTCTAGTAAGACTTAATGATGGCGACTCATTTGACTGCAGATGACTGAAGAGATGAAGAGGGTAGTCCAGGCAAACGCTAAGTAAGGTAATACCAAAAGCCAGCACAATACCATGCACTTCATGAAATATAGCCTGTGTAGCAACCAGCGAAACAGTCACTGCACTTAATAATGGAATACCCGCAAGAAGCAGTGCGTACATGCTTCGATATGCGAAGGCAAAAACAACGATTAACAATATAATCATAAACACTGATAAATTGTTTATTACTTGTTCTATAGTTGAACGTACTTGAACAGCCATCACACCTGGCCCTGAAATTTCAAGCTGTACTGAGGATATTTGTGATAACGAGGAAAATGTCTGACGGATATTGTCTTCGGCTCGCTGCATGACATCAAGGTCTAACGAATCACTATTTACACTAATGAGTAATAGAGCGCTTTGTATGTCCTTATCAAACCATACTCCATGTTTTACTATTGGTCCCTCGCTTTTAAATAATTCATGGAGATATCTCATGAAGGAAAGTTGCGGATCGTTAGTAATGAAATCGCTTGTTATTGCACCTGCACCAGTGCGCAAGTCGACTAGCCTCTGCTCAAGCGTTTCCTTTAGTGCCGGAGGGCTCCAGTTCAGGCCGTCAATTAGCAGGTATCGGTATGGGAATAGAGAATTTAGCGCATTAAGTTCAAATGAAGTATTGCTATTTCGCACATTTTTGAAAACATCGCTCTGTAATATCAATGACTGCCTCAAGAGTGTGCTGATGCGCGCTAGCTCAATATCATTAGCACCGCTGAGCCTTAGCATTAAGGTAGTCGCTGCTGGTCCATTTTGAACCTCACTCATCAAAGCCTGTAATTGAGAGTTGTGATTAGCCGCAGGCATAAACTGCCCTATATCATCAGTGATACGTAGGTGTAATGAAAGATATGTGATCATAATGCCGATAATAGTTAACCAGATCATAAATCGTATTCCGGGCATTGTCTTAATCCTCATACGTGAGCTCAGTTAACAAGTGATCACCATTATAAAATTCTATACTTATTTGCTGGATACGATCATCTTTTCCCCGTATAAAAATCAGCTTAATACTATCAGCTATGTCCTGGTCTCTAGTTATTAATGACAGCTCCCAACCAGTGTTTGATTCACTGTAGCTCGGTTTGAAGAGCTCATGAAGTTTTTTTTCATCTCCATCGAGGATAGCCTGTAGTGCATAGATACCAACTGCCATATCAGGTTGTTGGGAGAGCTGTATATCGTGTGTTTTATTATTATGCGTAATGGATAACTGTTCACCATCGATATGTTGCTCGATACGATCAGGGTATGTGATAAGTTTGCTGAGTTTTCCGGGTCTTTTATAAAGTAGTCTTCCTTTTGATACCAGAGAAACGTCTAGATAATCTGCTGACCAGGTCTCTACAAAATATCCACTCGATTCATTCAGTTCTGAGAAAGCAGCCAGTCTCTCGCTTAATGTGCTGGCTGTTGTCAATGACACTTGAAGAAATAAAACCAAATAGAGAAAGTACTTCACAATTTATCTCCCCAGTAGTCATAAAAATTAAACCAGTTATAGGGGTGTCGTTTAACGGTGTCTTCAATGCTTCTTACATATTCATGCATTAGTTTTTGAACCGTCTCTTCACGCAGCTCGCGAGATATTTTTTGACCATCGTAGAGCAACTTGTGATGAATCTCATAGCGATTTCCACCGGTATAAATGCCGAAGAATCCGATCACTGGAACACCTAGCATCTCAGCTAGCTTAAAAGGACCTGCTGGAAAGTCAACTTCTTCACCTAGAAAATCACATGATATTTTTTTTTCTTCTTGAAATACACGGTCTCCTAACATTCCTACCAGGTTGTCTTTTTCTAGCGCTTCTTTCATCTCAAACAGTGCTGTTGGATTAGCCAGATTAATGACTGATTTAGCTATTTCCGGATTCAGTTCGTCTAGTATCCGAGTGATCATGGCATTATGATTCTTATACATCAGAATTTTTAGCGGTAACTTATGTCGTCGTAGAGCCAGGCACCTCAGAACTTCGAAGCTACCAACATGGGTGCCAAGTAATATGGCGCCTTTTTCTCGTGATATAACCTTATCTAGTTTCTTTTTATCATAAATATCAATTTTAAAGCGGTCAAACTGGTCAGTTAGAAAGTATACTCTATCTAGTATTACAGCAGAAAAATGGTGGATATGGCGAATTACTTGCCAGGCATTTCCCTTGTAACCCGGGACTCGCTGTAAATATCGATGAGAAGCAAAACGCGAAGATGGTGAGCTTACAAAAAAGTACAATGTGATAGGCCATAGTAACAAGCGTGCAAATTCACGAGATACATTTAATGCTATATAGCAAATTAATTTAAGCGTAAAAGTGTTGCTCCGCTCCGAGTGTTTTGTCCATTCAGTCATAGCCTTAAGCTCCGTCGCTAACTAGCCGTATCTGTCCCGTGATAAAAATCGCACCTTCAGATTCACAGCTAAAAAGATAGAGACTTTCATGTTTATGCTTGTATGTGACTTTTATTTCAGTATCCGGGTGAATTGGCTGTAAAAACTTAACCATAGGGAATCCTGCCAGGCTTGTTCCAGGTAGTTGACTAATCAGGCCACGCACAACATGATCCAGCGTGATAACGCCGGGAGTGATCGGATGTTCCGGGAAGTGTCCATCCAGACTCGGATGCGTTGTTGAGATCACAAATGACGTATTTAGCATGACTTTATTATATTTTTGTGGTCTTTTAGACAGGTTAGTAAGTCTGCTATGGGTAACTTACCTGAGGAGGTATACGGAAGATCCTGTACGGTATATAGAGGTCGAGGCAAAAAGACTGAATCGATAATTTTAGAAAGTGCTTCACGTACTTGCTTTGAGGTAAAGCCAGGTGCAATGACCAGGGCCGCCAACCGTTCACGTTGGTTTTCCTGATAATCCAGTTTAAACACTACTGCGTCATCAACACCTTCAAGATGTTTTATATGTGCCGTTAATTCTGCAAGAGATCCGCGTTTACCGCCAATTTTAACCATGTCTGTTGCTCTGCCTGCTAACCTGAACGTCCCATCGGATAATATTTCCAGCTTATCTGGTAAAGATGTTGTTTTATTTGTCGCGAGAGTGTTTAGCCATACATCTTCGCTTATTACACTAAGAGCGAAATCGGGAAGAAGCAACCATGTAGGTTTTTTCGTCACACGTCTCGTTGCTATTGCACCTACTTCACTACAACCGTATATTTCTTTAGCTTTAGTGCACATTATGCTTTCGACCTGACTGGCCAATTCTTCTGATAAAGGAGATGTGGCTGATATTATCTGTTCTATGTTTTTCCAATCATGCTTAAGTGTAACGCACGCTTTTAAATGTGTAGGTGTCGTGACCAGGATACATGGTGCAGGAACTTCGTTTATAGTGCGCTGTATATCTAATGGATAAAAGGGTTGATCGTGATGAATGAATACACCATAAACCAATGGCAAAACGATGCTCATCTCAAAGCCGAACATATGTTGTGGAGGAACGGTGGCGACAATGCCTGGTCCAGGTATCCGGTCGAAACCAAATCTTGTATATACTTGTTGGGCGCCACTAACTAATTGTCCCCAAGTCTTTCGGTGTGCAATGGGTACTCCGGTACTTCCTGATGTATACAACTCTGCCACTATCAAATCTGTCGGCACTAACCCGATGTTCCAGCTAAAAAATTCGGATGAACTTAGATCAACTGTCTGGCAGATATCTCTTATTAAAGAATCATTAATCAACTGTACATTTTTGTTGCTTGTTAGTCGTGTGATTTCGCCCTCACTGCGATTTGCAGGTAGTATAGTCATTCGACTTTCTAGCATACTTGCGGTAAAAACGACCAGAAAGTGATAACGGTTTTCACACAAGTTGAGCACACTTGCAGGACGTCCAGCTGCGTTAGTATGGAGTTTTAGTAGATTAAGGCGAGTTTGTGCTACATGAGACTCAAATAAGCACTGATCAATAACATGGTCTATGTACCAGGCAATCGATTTTTTGGATATGTGTGAGTTACTCATTAGTCATGTCGATTCTGTTGTCGTATAACTTGTAGCATTTGAAAAAATCGGGGTTTTTTTCCAATAAAACTGTACCGAACAGTCATTTCGATTAGAAAAAAAGCAGCAATAATAATATAGTTGCCTAAGTGAACCCACCATGACCATACTTCAAAAGGCGCATATATCGCTAATACGACCGCTTCACCAATCATTAATAAAAAGATGCTTCCCCATAGAGCTGTCAGGTGCCTGGTATAGAGTAGGTGTCGTTTATCCAACGCTTGTCCTTCCATGCGTTCTGCAATCTTTGAAATCAATGCGCAGTCTGATCTTAGGCTGCCGAGAAAGGTAATTGCGAGCCAGCTGGGGATTAAAATAGGGGGTAGATATATGATTATATTCTGTAAATCTAGTTTCGCAGTAACATAAATCATCATGCACAATAGCGCTGTCAGTCCTGCAACGATTACCCGGTACCGTGAGAATTGATTTATGCTACTAATGTAGATTATAGCTAACAGGTAAATTACCGGAACCAGTATTTGATCCAATAAAATCCCAACATGTGCAACAACAGGATAAATCAGCAGACTTGGTTGCTCAAGTCGCTGCAGGATAGACCTAAGACGTCCGATTTGACTCAACATACTTAGCCAGTGTACGCAAAGATGAAAATATGCGTGCAAAACCAGGATCATCAGATTGCAATTTGATACCGTATTTTGTTGACAGCAGCATACCTAGCTCGAGGGCATCAATTGAGTCTAAACCCAGGCCCTCATTGAATAAAGCTGCTTCTGAATCAATATCCTCAAGCTTAATATCTTCAAGATTAAGATTTACAATTAACAGCTCACCTAATTCACATTCAAGATTGGTAAGATTACTCATTTATATATTAGAACTCGGTCTAAAAATTTACGGTTAGTATATAGTAAGCGCCTACTAATTGAACCCCATGTACAAGACAATAGTCCCATGATTTAAAGTTGTATTTGCTTTCTCATCTCCTGCCATTGGTATTACCCCCCTCGTAAACCTATTTCCTGATCTTTTCACGTCCCGGCGGGAGTAACGGAAATGTATGCCGGCCAGCAAGTTCTGGCCGCGAATCAGAGCTTTTAACTGCCAACTGTCTACTATATTTTACCCGCGCTCCCGCTCTTCCGGTTTGATCAGATGGAATTCATATACTGAGCCGGGACTGACTTCGCGGAAGCGTCCGCGGTAGGCGATCATGATGGGGGAGGCGGTGAGTTGTCGGCTGCTGATGCGCAGTGTATCCCGGGTCATTTCCAGGTCGAGTTCCTGGCGGCGATAACGGATGCGGGTGGTTAGTCTTTGCAGGTGATCGGGCAGGGCGGGGTTGATGTAGAGGACGCCACCACGGGTTTCGATGCCGGTGTAGCCGCGTTGCATTAGGTCGACAGTGCCGGCCATGGCGCCGAGGTGTATGCCTTCGGGAGTGGTGCCGCCCTGTATGTCGGCGATGTCGCTGTCGAGTGCGCCCTGAAACAGTTGCCAGGAGCGCGGACGATCGGATCGGGCCAGTACCCATGAGTGTACTATTCTGCTCAGCGTGGAGCCGTGGGAGGTGCGCTGGAGGTAATATTCGATGTTCTTCGGGATGGTATCGCGATCAAAGGGATAGCCGAGCTGTTCGAAAATCTGTTGTAGATCATCGGTTGAGAATAGATAGAACAGCATGAGAACATCGGCCTGTTTGGAGGCTTTGTAACGGTTGGGTGTGTCGCCCTCAGCTTCCAGTATCCGATCCAGGCGATGAATGTCGCCGTATTTTTCGCGATAACCTTCCCAGTCGAATTCCTTCAGCTGTTCGTAACCTTCGAATTGGCTGATGATACCGTCGTCGTGAAATGGCACGAACAGCTTGCGGCTGATTACATCCCACTCATCAACTTCCTGCGTGGTGATGCCGTGTTCTTCGCGTAGCCCGTGTTCGCGATCGGGCGGCAACAGGTCCAGCGCATCGCGCGCCCGGCACAACACCCAGGCCGCCAGAATGTTGGTGTAGGCATTGTTGTTGAGGCCGCCTTCCTGCGCCGGATCTGCATCGGGGTAGGCGGTGTGAAATTCGTCAGGGCCCATCACGCCACGGATTTCATAACGGTCACGCTGCTCATTATAGGTGGCGATGCTGGCCCAGAAGCGTGCGATTTCGATCAGCATTTCCACGCCGTAATCATAGAGAAACTCGTGGTCGTCGGTGACCTGATAATAATGCCAGACGTTGTAGGCGACGGCCGAGCTGATATGGCGCTGGCGGTTGCTGTTATCGGGTATCCACCGGCCTGACTGCGGGTTCAGGTGCAGTTTCTGACTCTCTTCCCGGCCGCTGCTGCCGCTCTGCCAGGGGAACATGGCACCGCAAAAGCCGGCTTCACGGGCCAGCTGGCGGGCAGCCGGCAATCGACGATAACGGTAGCGCAGCAGCGCCCGGGTCAGCACCGGATGACGCAGGTTGAGAAACGGAAAGATGAACAGCTCGTCCCACATAATATGGGCACGGTACGCTTCGCCGTGCCAGCCTCGTGGCGGCACGCCGACATCGCGGTCAATGGTGTGGCGCGACACGGTTTGCAGCAGATGAAAAATATGCAGGCGCAGTTTGAGCTGATCGTCATTGCCATCCTGAATATCAAGGCGCAGGTCGAATTTTTCCCAGAGATGCTTCCAGGCGATGCCATGACGGTTGGCCAGATCCTGAAAGTTGTTGACCTCGGTGAGTCGCTGCTGCGCCATCACTTCAGGTTCGGAAACAGCATGGTCGAGCGAGCTGAAGAGGGCGACAATTTTTTCAACGCGCAGGCTCTGGTGTGACTCGACGTGAAGGCGAAGTTCCTGGGCGATGAAATCCGGTTGGGCATCGGTGCGGCGCTGCACAGTGAGCAGCTCGTCCTGACTGAAAATCCGCGTGCGCGCCGCTTCAGCGATTTCAATGCGCGACTGTACGGTTCGGCTCATTAGCCAGATGCTATCATCTTCCGACTGGCCGCAGTCGAGGGTTTCGAGATGCCTGCTGTTGAGTTTGCGATAGCGCGCTACCCCGGCATTGATGACCGTGCCGTCGAGCGCCGAACGAATTCCGAGTTCGCCTGACCAGTCTTCCGGCTCGATCTCGATTTCCAGCCCGGCCAGATGCTGGTCGGCCATGCTCACCAGTCGCCGCTCCTGCCAGCGGGTGGTGCGCCCGTTACTGTCACGAAAACGCAGTGAACGGATCAGCATGCCGTTGGCGAGATCCAGCTGCTGGCTATAGTCGAGAAATTCGAGATCATTGGGGTGCAGCCAGGGGCCGTTATCAATGCTTATTTCCAGCACCAGCCAGTTAGGCAGGTTCACCAGATCTTCGTTCTCAACCTCGTGACCATTGATCTCGGTGGTGAGCCGGTTGTAGCCGCCGACAAGGTAGGTGCCGGGGTAATGCACCTCATCGGCTGAGGCATCGGGCGCGGCACCGCGGCTGCAAAAATAGCCGTTGCCAAGCGCACACAGTGTCTCGCGCAAACCCTCCTGCTCAGGATTGTAACCGTTGTAACTCAGTGACCATGCGCTATCCATGGGCGACACCTTTGTCTAGTTTGATCAGCATCTCGAGAAAGCGCCGAACATCCTCCGGTTCGTCCAGCGCGTAGTTGGCAGAAGTGGTTCGGGTTTCGCCATCGCGAACCACTACGCCGATGCCACGATCTTGCCGACGCAGCATCTTGAAGGCATCCTCATCGGTAACATCATCGCCGATGTAAAGCGGCAACACTTCCGGTCGATCGAGATTCAGCTGCTCCAGCAGCCAGAGCACGGCGTGCCCTTTATCCCACTTTATCTTCGGTTGCAGTTCAAAAATCTTTTTGCCCCCTGATTTACGCAATCGCTCATGCGCATCGAGAACAGTATCGACTGCATTTTCGACAGCACCAACATTGTTTTCACTGACCTGTCGGTAATGCATCGCGATAGAGAATGTTTTGCGTTCAATAACCGCGCCCTTGATATTTTTAACCGCCTCACGCAACTGTTTTTCAGCATCGTCAAGATCAGGCAGATATTCCTGACCTTGTTGCAATGCTTTATGAAAGCCTTCGGGACCTGCAATGTCGAAACCATGACTGCCGGCATAAAATATCGAATCCAGGCCGACCCGCTCGCGGACATCGCTCAAATCACGTCCACTGATAATCGCGACCGGATAGTGTTCAGCAAGCTCGGCGATGGAGTCACGCATGCGCTGATCAAGTCGGGCTTTTTTGTAATCTTCGACAATGGGTGTGAGCGTACCGTCATAATCGAGAAAGACAGCTACCTGATATCTTCTGAGACGTTCGTCCAACTCCTTTTTGCATTGCCATACCACGGGTACGCTGTCGAGCGGACGCGCAGTTTCAGAGGCATGCTCCGGGGACAGCAACTGGCAAAGATCCGCGACCACCACCTCCGCACCATGCTCATGCAGTGATGCATGATGCTGTCCGGCCTCGCTGTGATCCACGCCGACCACCAGCGCAAAACTGCCCCGGGCTCCTGCCTCAACCCCGGCAAGCGCATCTTCAAACATAGCACTACGTTCGGGTGACACTTGCAGACGCTGTGCCGCCTGAATAAAAATCGCCGGATCCGGTTTGCCGGGCAGACCCAGCTGCGCCATGTCTGTGCCATCGACCCGGACATCGAAAAGATCATTAGCACCGGCACTTTTCAACACCGTCTCACTGTTCTTGCTCGATGAAATAACCGCGGTTTTAATACCGAGCTCGCGCACGGTGTGGATGAAACGCAGCGCATCCGGATAGGCGCGAACCGTGTGGTTTTGCAACCACTCGTTAAAATAACGGTTTTTGCGGTTACCCAGTCCGCACACGGTATCCATATTGGTGTCATCGCCCGGATCACCCCACGGCAGTTCGATACCGCGCGAGGCGAGAAAGTCGCGCACCCCATCGTAGCGCGGCTTGCCGTCAAGATGCTGGAGATAATCCTCAGCTTTGAATGTGTCGTAGGTTCTGCCGTCACGTTCACTGCGTTTTTTAAGGTAGCTGTCGAACATTTTTTTCCACGCCGCCTCATGCGCCTCTGCGGTATCGGTGACAACGCCATCCATGTCAAAAATAACAGCATCGAAAAGTTCCGGCGTAATGTAAACCTGCTCGTTCATTCGTTACTCCTGAATGTGCTGTTTGTTGATTAAATATTAAAACCTTAAAAATTTTTTTCACCGCAGAGACGCGGAGAAAACCATAGTAAGATAAATATTTACTCTTCCTTATCTGCTTGCATTCTTCACTACTCTCTAGAGTTTGACATTACGTAACCGCAATGCATTGGTTATTACTGATACTGAACTGAAACTCATTGCCGCCGCCGCAATCATCGGGGATAGCAACAATCCAAAGAATGGGTAAAGCACACCTGCCGCAATCGGCACACCTGCTGAGTTGTAAATAAAAGCAAAAAACAGGTTCTGACGTATATTGCGCATAGTGGCACGCGAAAGGCGGCGTGCCCTGAC
>JAVVEE010000066.1:0-14015 GCA_032251315.1 Gammaproteobacteria bacterium | reverse complement strand
ACGCGGGGTTTCATTAAACTGGTCGCCGACAAAGCCTCGGGCCGCATCCTCGGGTGCCAGGTGCTGGCGCACGAGGGCGGCGAGATCATCCAGACGGCGGCGCTGGCCATCCACAACCGTATGACCATCCAGGACCTGGCGGATCAGTTGTTCCCTTACCTGACCCTGGTGGAAGGGCTCAAACTATGTGCGCAAACGTTCACTAAAGATGTCAAACAGTTGTCCTGCTGTGCGGGGTGATGTCCATAACCGGGTTTCACAAGAAGCTAATCCGGTATAGGCTGAAGATCTATCAAAACGTAAATCGGCATGAAAAAGAGACTGACGTATTGAATACAAAAAGAACAACCGTCCACGCGGATACCGGCCTGACCATCGGCCGGCTCGCCAAAGCGGCCGGGGTCAATGTCGAAACCATTCGCTATTATCAACGCATCGGTCTGATCGATGCACCGGTAAAACCGGCGCAGGGCTACCGTCTTTACCCTGCCGCAGCCGTGGAACGCATTCACTTCATCAAGCGCGCCCAGGAACTCGGCTTCAGTCTCGATGAAATTACCGAGCTGCTGTCACTCAATGACCGGGACTGCAATGACGCACGCATGATCGCGGAACACAAACAGAAAATTATTCAGCAACGCATTGACGATCTGAGCGCCATGCAATGCGAGCTGGAAAAACTTATCACTGCCTGCAAGCAAAACACCGCCGGCCAGGATCGTTGCGCCATCATTGCCACGCTGACCAGGGCCCGCCGGTGATATTGGCTGACTGGAGCGGCGCGAAAAATGCACACCGCCCGGGAAGATCCTACTGCACAGGCTTCAGCAAACGTATCAAACCCAGCAGGATGGGCGGAATCAGCAACCATTGCAGGAAAGGTGTGCCGCCAAAGACTGGTAGAGGCAAACTTTCAACCTTGGTCGCCGTTCTGCGTGAGCTGGGGGCGCTGGATCAGCTGGATCGGTTTATTCCGCCTGTTTCCATTAGCCCGATAAAGATGGCGGATACCAACAGAAAAATTTCCGGTCAACGCGAGCGGGCGTCCGGTACACGGCGTAAAGATAAAGAGTCATGACGGTGAAGGTTGCTGAGGTTTGACTCTGGGGCCACCGGGTTGGTGCGGTCGCGCTCAATGATTCGGGTGTTGGTGTATTCGAATATGACACCGGCTTTCTCAAGCTCGGTCTGGATGTCGCGCCGCTGACAATGCCGCTGGAAGCGGCTCGCCGTGGCCATGTATTACACAGTTTTCCTGCGCTCAAGCGGGAGACGTTTAAACGCCTGCCCGGTTTGCTGGCCGACGTCCTGGCCGATAAATTTGGTCAGGCCATTATTGATGCCTGGCTTGCGCGGCAAGGTCGAAGCCCGGAGGATTTTTCGATTATCGAGCACCTGTGTTACACCGGTTTTCGTGCGATGGGGGCGCTGGAATTCAGGCCCGCCATCATGGCGCTGGCCGCAGGCATCACCATGTCGGCAAGCCGCTTGCTGGAAGAAAATGGCCGCGCACATTTTATGACGCGACGCTTTGACCGTGTCGCCGGCAACAAACTACACATGCAATCGCTGTGCGCCATCCAGCATTATGATTTCAATATGGCCGGCGGCTACGGTTACGAACAGGCCCTGATGACCATGCGCAAGCTGAAACTTTCCAGAAAAGAACAGCTGCAACAATACAGGCGCATGGTGTTCAACGTCATCGCACGCAACCAGGATGATCACACCAAAAACATCGCCTTTCTGATGAACCCACAGGGCGAATGGTCACTCTCCCCGGCTTTCGATGTGACGCACTCCTATAAACCGGGCGAAGGCTGGACACAAACTCACCAGATGTCGATTAACGGCAAACGCGATCACTTCAGCCGACAGGATCTGATCGCAGTTGCCGAAAACAACGACATTAAAAACCCCGAAGCGGTCATTCAGGAAGTGATGACGGCGGTCGAACAGTGGCCAACATTTGCCGACGAAGCAGGCGTAAGCCGGAACAAAATCGAAGCCATTAGCAGAGATCATCGTTTGGCTTTGTCTTAATCACTCGTAGGTCGGGAAGCCTTTCCCGACGTTTTAGATCATGTCGGCAAAGGCTTGCCGACCTACAAGTGCATTTAAATACATGCACCGTAGACAAATTTTTATCTCTGTCGCTTTTTCACACCCGGTAGCTTACGGCTTCTGGGTTTGGATTTAGAGCTCTGCATTTTTGCAGCGGCGCTCTGCCCTTCGCCGCGCGCTGTTTTCGCCTGTTTGGGTTTCTTTGGTTTTTTGGGCTTGATGGGACGGGTGTCCAGGCTCGAGGGCGGGACATCGTGCAGTGGTTCAAAACCGTCGATCAGTTTGCGCGTTAATAGCTTTTTGATCAGGCGTTCGATCGCTTTGAGCTGATCGATTTCATCGGCGCAGACCAGCGAGATCGCCCGGCCTCTGGCACCGGCGCGACCGGTGCGGCCGATGCGGTGTATGTAATCGTTGGCGACGTCGGGCAGATCGAAATTGACTACCTGCGGCAGCTGGTCAATATCTAAACCGCGCGCGGCAAGGTCGGTGGCGACTAATACCCGGATCGCGCCCTTTTTGAATTCGGCCAGTGCCTGGGTACGTGCACCCTGGCTTTTGTCGCCGTGAATGGCGGCGGCGTTAATGCTTTCGCTTTCCAGATGGCGGGTCAGGCGGTCGGCGCCGTTTTTGGTTCTAACGAACACCAGCACCTGCTGCCAGTTATTGTCTTTGATGAGCTGCGTGAGCAGCGCCGGTTTTTTCTTTTTATCCACCGGAGTCAGCCACTGCTCGACCGTGGTGGCGGTGGTGTTGCGCGGGTTGACCGAAATTTCAACGGGGTTGTGTACGATGCTTTTGGCCAGTTTTCGAATCTCGTCGGAAAAGGTGGCGGAGAACATCAGGTTCTGACGCCGGCGCGACAACAGTGTCAGAATTTTTTTGAGCTCGTCGCTAAACCCCATATCCAGCATGCGGTCAGCTTCGTCCAGCACCAGCACTTCCAGCTGGTCGAACTTCACCGCATTCTGGCTGTGCAGATCCAGCAGACGCCCCGGCGTCGCCACCAGCACATCAACGCCGCGGCGCAATTTCATCATCTGCGGATTTATTTTCACCCCGCCATAAACCACGGCGGAACACAGCGGCAAGTTTTTGCCGTAGGTGGCCACGCTGTCACCGACCTGCGCGGCCAGCTCACGGGTCGGCGTCAGGATAAGCGCGCGCACCTGATTGGCCTGAGCACTCCGGCCTTTGCTGAGATTTTCCAGTATGGGCAGGGTGAAGCCCGCGGTTTTACCGGTGCCGGTCTGTGCCGCCGCCATCACATCGCGACCCTTGATGATGGCCGGGATAGCCTGAAGCTGCACAGGCGTGGGCGTTTTGTAGCCCTGCGCGGCGACAACTTCGACAATGGGGGCGGACAGGCCCAGGGAAGCAAAACTCATAAAATTATCTCAGAGGAAGTTATCTAGTCGCATGTTGGCAAGCACATATGTGGAAACGCATTTTTTAACTTCAGCGCTCCACACTCAGGCCACACTTTCGATCAGCTCAATGCCGTTACCGTCATAATCGCGGCAGAACAGCGCACGTCGCCCCGATTTGCTCAGGGTGAAATCGATACCGGCCTGTTCGAGCAGGCTCTGGATTTGAGCCAGATCGGTGACGGTCATGGCCAGATGGCGATCACGTCCGCCATGCGCGGGTCGGTTGTCGACAGGATCGGGATTGGGCAGCTCGAGCAGATGAATCTGGCCGTCGCCGACCTGCAACCACGCGCCGGCATAACCCAGATCAGGGCGGTTGTGATCCTGCTTCAGCCCCAGCACACCGCAATAAAATGTCAGCGCGCGTTCGGTATTGGCGACGATAAAACTGGCGTGGTGGATGGCGGTGATCAGATTTTCGCTCAAGGCGCGGTTCTCCTGATTGATGGTGCGCTTTAGGTTATACTATGCGCCGCTCGAAGCACAGATTTTACTCGGTTATAGCCACTTAATTACAACGTCATCGCATCATAATTACAATAAACAAGCCTCTATGAATCCTGACCTTTCCAAGCTACAGCCCTACCCCTTCGAGAAGCTGGCCGCGTTGAAGGCCGGTTGCAACCCCCCTCAGGATTTAACCCACATCGCACTCTCCATCGGCGAACCCAAACACCCTTCGCCTGAAGTTGCCTTGAAACCCCTACGCGAATGCCTGGCCCTGAGCAACAGCTATCCGCTCACCAAAGGCATGCCCGAATTGCGGCAGGCGATTGCCCGCTGGCTACAGCAGCGTTTTGACCTGCCTGCGGACGCGATTGATGCCGAGCGGCACATCCTGCCGGTGAATGGCACACGCGAGGCATTGTTCGCCTTCGCCCAGACCGTGGTCGCCCGAGGTGACGAGGCGCTGGTGCTGATGCCCAACCCGTTCTACCAGATTTACGAAGGCGCGGCCCTGCTGGCGGGTGCCACGCCCTATTTTTACGGCACCACCCGCGAGCACAACTATCAGCCCGATTTTGATGCCATTCCTGAAGAGATCTGGCAGCGCTGCCAGCTGATTTATGTCTGCACGCCGGGCAATCCGACCGGGGCGATCATTACCGAAGCCGAGCTGGTCAAACTGATCAAGAAAGCAAAACAATACGATTTCATCATCGCCTCTGACGAATGTTATTCCGAAATTTATTTTGATGGCGCCAGACCACCGGGCCTGTTGCAGACGGCGGTAAACAGTGGCCACGGTGATTTTAAAAACTGCGTGGTGTTTCATAGTTTATCGAAGCGCTCCAACCTGCCAGGCATGCGCTCGGGTTTTGTCGCCGGTGACGCCGAAGTGATGAAAGCCTTTCTGCTCTATCGCACCTATCACGGCTGCGCCATGTCGCCGGTGACGCAGATGGCCAGCATCGCCGCGTGGAATGATGAAGAGCACGTGGTGGAAAACCGCCGGCTTTATCAGCAGAAATTTGACGCCGTGCTGGCAATACTCAGCCCGGTTTGCGCCGTGCAAAAACCCGAGGCCGGTTTTTATCTCTGGCTGTATATCGACATGGACGATGCTGATTTTGCCCGGCGACTGTTTGACCAGAAAAATGTTACCGTATTGCCCGGCAGTTATTTATCGCGCACGGTCGATGCTCAAAATCCCGGCAGCCAGCACATCCGCATGGCACTGGTCGCGTCGCTCGACGAGTGCATTGATGCCGCCAACCGAATTAAACAATTTATCGAAACACTATAATTTTGGAGAACCCGATGAACGAATTGCAAAACATTATTGAAGAAGCTTTTGAACGCAGAGCCGATATCACCCCGCGCAATGCCGAAACCCATGTCACCGACGCGGTCAACGAATGCATCGACCTGCTCGACTCCGGCAAGGCGCGCGTTGCCGAAAAGAAAGACGGTAACTGGGTGGTGAACGAATGGCTGAAAAAAGCCGTGCTGCTTTCCTTCCGCATCAACGATAACGAATTCATCAAGGGCGGTTTCACCAACTACTACGACAAAGTGGATTCCAAATTCGCCAACCACAACATCCGCGATTTCCGTGAATCAGGCGTACGCGTCGTGCCCCCGGCCACCGCCCGCATCGGCTCCTACATCGCGCCCAGCGTAGTGCTGATGCCTTCCTACGTAAACATCGGCGCCTACGTCGACACCGGCACCATGGTCGACACCTGGGCCACCGTCGGTTCATGCGCGCAGATCGGTAAAAACGTGCATCTTTCAGGCGGCGTCGGCATCGGCGGCGTACTCGAACCCCTGCAGGCCGCACCCACCATCATCGAAGACAACTGCTTCATCGGCGCTCGCTCCGAAGTCGTCGAAGGCGTCATCGTCGAAGAAGGCTCGGTCATCTCCATGGGCGTCTACCTCGGCCAGAGTACCAAAATCTTCAACCGCATGACCGGTGAAATCACCTATGGCCGCATCCCTGCCGGCTCCGTCGTCGTCTCCGGCAACCTGCCCTCCAAAGACGGCACATACAGTCTTTACTGCGCCGTCATCGTAAAACAGGTCGACGCAAAAACCCGTGGCAAAGTCGGCCTGAACGAACTGCTTAGAGATATTGATTAAAAGATAAAAAATTATTCACCGCAGAGACACAGAGGGCGCAGAGGTAAAAACAATAAAGGTTTTGTTTTCTCCGCGCCGCTGCAGTGAAAACACTTCCTGTCATTTCGACCATAGGGAGAAATCTTGTACATGAGTTCATCCGTACATCAAACAGTTGAAGATCCCTCTCTGCGTTCGGGATGACAGTTTATCGATTAATAAAAAGATAAAAATCATTCACCATGATAAAAATATACGGCATCTCCAACTGCGACACCATGAAAAAAGCCCGTAAGTGGCTTGAAGCCAATGGCGTCGATTATGATTTTCACGACTACAAAAAATCCGGCGTACCGGAAAAAGAACTCAAACAGTGGGTCAAAAAACTCGGCTGGGACGTTCTACTAAACCGGCGCGGCACCACCTGGCGCAAGCTGGATGACAGCGTCAAAAACAACATCGACGAAGCCTCAGCCATTAAAGTGATGCTGGAAAACCCCAGCAGCATAAAACGCCCCGTGCTGGAAATTGATGACCAGCTACTGGTTCGCTTCAGCGAAGACATTTACAGAGAAGCTTTTAATAAATAAAAACTCTATTTACCGCAGAGACGCGGAGGCGCAGAGTTAAAAACAATAAAGGTTTTCTCTGCGCCTCCGCGTCTCTGCGGTGAAAGATTTTATCTTCCACCCAGAATATGCAACTGCCCCACAATCGGGTCGGTGATATGTTGAATCTTCTTGCGCATCATGGTGCCGATGGCATCGGTTTGTGAAAACACCGGGTTGAGCAGACACACGCTCAGGCATGACAGTGTCAGCATCGCCTGGATTTTATCTTTCATCTCGGGTACCGCAGCCAGCACTGCCTTCAGTGCTTCGGCGTCAGGCACTTCACAGTAACCTCCCGCCTCGCTGCAGATCGCTGCAATATCATACGGAGTAAACGCTTCGGGTCGTATAGTATGAAAGTAGATGGCGATGGCGTTAAACAACGACTCCACCACCTGCTGATCACCGGGTTTTTTCAGGGCAACTTCAGCCGTCTGCACAAAAGCCTGGCCGCGATCACTCAAAATTCGGCGCAGCATCAAGGCATAGGGATTTTGATTATCAATCTGGGTTTGAAGTCGGTCGGCAACTGAATCGAAAGCTGTATTCGCAGCCACCTCGGCGGGCAGGTCATCCGGCAGCGCGTGCATGAAGCCGACGTAAAGATTGCGTTTGGTTTTTGCCTTCGCCCACAACTTCTGCTTCTCTTCCTCGCTAATCAGGCCCGGCTGCAAGACCAGACGCACCGACTCGATCATGACAAACGGATGTTCTTCAAAAGGCAGGAACTCGATTAAAAAATCGGCCAGCACCGGCCCGGTTTTGCCCTGCACCACGGCCTCCTTCTCCAGCATGCGCCGTGCATTATCTGCCGTCGGCATAATCCACCAGGCACGCGCCGCCAGCTCATCAGTCAAACCCTGTGCATAGACAGCCGCCACTACCGCCTCCTCTTCACCCAGCAACAGCAGTTGCTGCAAACTTTCATCTCGGGCCTGCCCCATACGCGTCCAGCGTTTCAAAAACACCGGATAGCCACCGGGCGAGCCCATGACATGCGTGGAGAACAACGCCTTGACCTCTTTCAGGTATTTCTCGTCCTTGCAGTTCGGGTTTAAAACCACCTTCGCCTCACCTTTGTCAGTGAGCGCATAGACAACCATTTTCGATTCATCAATACGCACCGCCTGCAACTTTTGCGCAAGCAGAACATTGAGGCGTAGATTGTCTTCGGGCGAGAGTTCCATAGATTTAGTTCAACTGTACCCGCTGCCCGAATGGCACTTTTGCTTTGCCTTTCACTAGCCAGGTGACGGGGAATGTCGGTTCCACGTCGGGGAACACGCCGTCGGCGTCGGTGAAATAAATCAGCATATCGGGTGCTCTGTCCTGCGCTTCCGCCCAGTTGAACACCGGCTTGAAACTGGTGCCGCCACCGCCGCGCATTTCCACATCAAACTTAAATTCATCCCAGGGATCAAATCTCCATGGACAGCCATAGTTCAAATCGGAATCGCAGGTGAGCAGGGTGATGCCGGCGCGCACCTGACTTTTGATGGCATTAACTTCTGAAATAAATTCCTGTATCTCTTCGGCTGAAATCGAACCGCTGGTGTCAATGGCAACCAGGATGTTGGTTTCGCTGCTGCGCAGGCTGGGATAGACCGCCGGGTCACCGCGGCGACTCGACGGGCGCGCATAACTGTAATCGTCTCTGGCGGTAGCAGACATATAACGCGCCAGCAGCATACGCCAGGGCAATTTGGGTTGCAGCAGATGATCAACCAGACGCGCCATGTCCCCTTCCAGCTTGCCGGACTGTAGCGCCTGCTGTGCCGCTCCCGCCAGGCGTTGCTGCCACTGCACGCTTAAATCATCCAGCTCCTGCGGCGACATTTCCGGCGGCGGATTGGAACCGCTTTGCCCGCCCTCCATTGATGAATCGTTTTTATTGCCCTTACCGTCCTGCTTGTCATTTTTTTTGCGTTCGTTATCACCGCCGCCGTCATCATTTTCCGGGGTTTCATTGTCGCCGTCTTCAGAACTGTCATCGCGGTTCTGCTCAAGATCACGCTCACCGCCGTTGTCATTATCTTCCAGACAGGGGTAAATTTCCTCAGCGGTCATGCCTTCATATTCGCGCAGATGCATGGCATCCGGCGTCGGCTTCAGGCCATCATTGATCAACATGGGATTGACCGCATAATCACACGCCAGCTCCCAGCGGTGTTTCATGCGATGGCCCTTACGATGAAAATGCGACAAGGCACAATGCAAGGCCTCGTGCGACAGCGCAAACTGAGTCTGCTCCGCATCGAGCGCATCGATATAATCGCTGTTATAGAAAAAAGTTTTACCGTCGCTGAACGTAGTTTCACACCAGGAAGCATCCGCAGGCACCATCGGCAGACGCAACACCAGCGCGCCAAGAAAAGGCTTATCCAGAATCAAACGCGTTCTAGCGGTAGCGAGTTTTGTTTCAACGTCAGGATATTGCATATTAACAATTCAAAAGTTTTTCAACCGCAGACAAGTTTTTAATAAAGCATTATATCCGCAATCTTATCTGCCCAGGCCGCGAACTCCGGGACGGCGAATATATCCTGCCCCACGGCACGATGCATGTCTGACACCATCATCACGCCCATTTCGCGTTGCGGGAAGCGACTGGCGTAGTTGAGTATATGGCCATGCACGGTCATGGCATCAGCGGTTTCTTTGGCGCGGATGGCGCGTCCGACCAGTGCTGTGGCGACGGCATATTGCAGATCAATTTCTTTCGGCGCGGTGACGTCTTCACCTCTGACGATGGCATCTAAATCAGGCATTTGATCAAGGCTGTCGACGAAGGCTTTGACTTCGATACCGGCAGCTTTGCCGACACAGGCCTGCAAGGCGCCCAGCAATAAATTATTGGAGTGATCGAATTTTTGCAGCGCGCGGTGGGCAAATTCCCAGGAACGTGGCGAGGGGAAGGCGACCGGATTTTGCGCGGCATCGAACTCGAACAACAGATCCTGACGGAAGCGCAAAAAGGCGATGACACGCTCGTCGATACCATTGAGATAAGCCCAGGCGACCCAGTCATCCAGATTAACTTCAACTTCGTAATGCGAGAACCGGTTCGCCAGCGGTGCGGGCATGCTGTAGGTCACGCCGCGATCACCCTGGCGATTGCCCGCTGCGATAATCGCCCAGCCTTCGGGCACTTCATATTCGCCCAGTTTGCGGTCGAGAATCAGCTGATAGGCGGCGGCAGAGACACTCGGGGGCGCCGAGGTGATTTCATCGAGAAACAGAATGCCGCACTCACCGTGACGCTGCGCGTTGGGCAACATGGCTGGCACCGCCCATTCCACGAGGTCACCCACCCGGAAGGGAATGCCGCGCAAATCGCTGGGTTCCATCTGTGACAGCCGGATATCAATCAGGGGCACATTATGGTTCTGCGCAATCTGCGCCACCATCTGCGATTTACCCACTCCGGGCGCACCCCACAGCATCACTGGTGTGTGGTGACCGGTATCGGCGCTGGCAAATTCTTTTTCAATAACAGTTAATAGATGAGCTGGACGCATAGAAACTACTTAATAGATAGGTTGAAAATATTACTGCTCGAAACCGGCAAGTTTGTACAGACGTTTAGCTTCATCAGGATCTTTATCCACACCCTTGCCCTCTTCGTACATCATTGCCAGTGTGGTCAGGGAGCCCATCAGGCCCTGCCCGGCGGCTTTCTCAAACCACTTGACGGCATCTGCACCGCTCTGCTCAACACACTCGCCTTCCATATACATAAAGCCCAGACCATGCTGAGCGACGGCGTGGCCCTGCTCGGCAGCCGCTTTCATATATTCAAAAGCCTTGCCTTCATTGGCCACCGTACCCAGACCATTCTGAAACATAATGGCGCACCGATGCTGAGCTTCAGCGTCACCGGTATCGGCAACCTGGCGCAGAAACACCATCGCCTGAGCGAAATTCTTGGCCTCGAAAGCGGCAATCCCGCTGGAAAAAGCCATGCTGGCTTCGTTCATTTCATTATCTGTGTCACTGGACATTGTTTTCCCCGTTCAAGATTCAATTACTGATTCCGCGGTTAAGCCACGGACTCAGGAAATACATAAGTAATACATAATATAGGGTTCATATTACAAAATACAAGCCTTAATGAGAATACCTATCATTGGGAGTATTGCTTATATGCCACCGCAACTCTCCCCAAAGGGATATAACCAGAACTTTTACCATGGCGTCGTAATACGTTATAATCTGCGTCCATTATTGGTGGCTAAGCGAATACAGCTTCAATTATACGCAAGTCATCGCTTAGTCGATGAATACAGATAATTAACAGAGGGTTTATCAATGAATCAAGATTACTACAATGCTATTACCAAGATGGAAGAAGCGGGCGTTGACCCAGAATACATCTGCGGATGGGAAGGCGGTTACGTGTTAAACCCACCACGCGAAGAACAGCGTGTAAATGACGCTTATGAAGCGGGCTACGAAGACGGCAAAGAAAAGAACGCTGACAACTTCAGTGCCTGGGCTAAATAAGCCAGACTGCTAAACTTTGCAGTACAAAAAAGCCGGTGTTTCAGACACCGGCTTTTTTTGTGTGCGCTGATTTAAAAACAGTAGTCCGCAGATGAACACCGATAAACACAGATCAATATCTATATTTCGCCAATACAAATAACAAACCGCTAATACCTAAATTAAATTCCTCGCCACCTTCTTGAAAGTTTTCAGCGCATCGGGGATTTCGATTTCCATAATCTGATCGGTCACCCATTTTCTGTCCTTTTCGCCTATCACGGCGGTGACGTGCTCACCTACCCGCCTTTTCATCTGGAAGCCGGGTTCAGCCTCGTCGTAGGCGAAATCGGCATATTCCGCCATGCGTTCGTTCAGCACCTGAATAAACTGCGCCCTGTAATCCTGCTTCTCCTCATTCACGTCGCTGCGGTTATCGTGCATGGTTTTGGCCAGGTTCAACGCCAGCGCGGTGATCAGGTCCTTGCGCTCCTGTTCCGAATACTCCTTCTCAGCGGCCATACGATCAACCACATGCACAAAAAACCCCAGCAGCTCAGCAATCACATCCAGGCGCTGGTTATAGGTGTCGGTCTGGAAGCCTTCGTTTTCCAGATGCAGCACGTTCGCCCCGGCAATGCGCCACAGATTAAAGCCCAGCGCACTGCCAACCTCATCGGGGCTACGCACGCGCGTTTTATCATTCCAGGTACTTTTAACTCTAATTTTCACAACAATCCTCTCATGTTAACGGCCTCGTAATGGCGGCCTCATCGTCGCCGGCTCAGGTGACGAACGGTGAAACGGGTCTCACCCGCAATCGCCTAAGACCTGCAAATTACGGGTGTAAGCCTTTGTGTCGAATAGTATACTAATTTACTAAGGAATTAACTGCCCGATTACGGGTCAATTAGAAAATATATGATGAATTCCAAATACAAACAGCTCGAACAACGCGTACAGCGCAACTGCCATGTTTCGGATGCCCGTTATGCAGGCAATTATACGCTGTGCATCTACCTGCTGAAAATGCGCGAATATTATCGCTGGGAGAAGAACCTGGCCTACCGGCAGACGCTCACCACCGACGAGGTCGGCCGCTGGCTGACGCAGCGCGAAAGCCTGTGGGATGAGATCGAAAACGAGGATTATGCCCGCCTCAATCTCGATGATGCGCACTACGACCCCTTTGACGCGCAGTCCATCAATGCGAAGCTGCTGCCACACGGCCTGGTCTACAGCGGTGGCATCGGCCAGAAGAACAAGCCCCACTTCTTCCTCGCGCAGCTGGAGCGGGAAGAAAATCACCATGGCTATCAGATTCTGGTTTCGGGCAAGGAATACGCCCGCGATCTGACCTCCCCGCCGGCCATGAGCCAGGGCAAAACCATCTTCATCCGGCGCGAATCGTTCCAGCGCATGGTCTGGGAAAAAGCCGAGGAGTGGCGCTGGAACAGGCCCGAAAATGCCATGGCGCAGGCCATGCGCTGCTACGACTTTGACAACGAACTGGAAGCCTCACTGAAGGCCATGACCAATAACGAGCTGGAATCGGCCATCCTGCACGAAATCGGCGAGATAAAAGCCGGCGAACAGCTGCATGGCTGGAGTAAAATGATGCTCGATATCAGCTTTACCCAGTCTGAAATCATGGCCCGCGCAGTACGCGATCATCTCGCCGATGCCCTCTCCACCCTGCCTGCACTCATTGAACAGAACCAGCAGGCTTCCCTGCATTTTTATTTCGGCAATCTCACCAGCATGCGCAAGCATATTTTTCCCGCCTTGCAGAGTGCGTATCAACACTGGCAGAGCACCAACGACCTCGCGCCATTAAAAAAGGCCGTCAACGACAGCGAAAAGCACTGGCTAAACATTGCAAGTCAAATGCTGTACCTGCACAATCAGCATCAAGAAAAATGCAGCTCGCACATCGAAGTACTTATCAACGCCAACCACCTTTAAGACCCCTTACACTTATGCAAACCGAAACCGGAAAAACGTCGTTAAAAACCATTCGTGAAGTCAAAACCGGCAGTTTTATTTTTGAAAAGAAAAACGCCCTGCCCACAGACGTGTGCGCAGAAATGATCCGCCGATTCGAAGCCAGCGAAGACGAACAATACCAGGGCCGCGTCGGTCAGACCGTGGCACAGGAGCGCAACATCAAGCACACCACCGACCTGGTCACCAGCGGCAAGGAAAAATGGCATGACCTCGATCGCGAACTGTTCCGCTCACTCAGCATCGCCGTACAGGAATTCCGTGAAACCTTCCCCTTCTTCAAGGGCCCGTTCAAGGACATGGGCTACAACATGCAGCGTTATAAAGAGGGCGAATTTTATCACTGGCACATCGACAGCGGCAGCCACGAATTCAGCCAGCGCCAGCTGGTGGCAATATGGTACCTCAACGACGTCGAAGGCCCCGGCGGTGAAACCGAGTTCGCGCTTCAGAAAATCAAAGTCAAACCCGAAGCGGGAAAACTGGTGTTGTTTCCGCCGTTCTGGACGCATGAGCATCGGGCGGTGACGGTTGAGAAAGGCGTGAAATATATTGCGACGACGTGGGTCGTGTTTGCCTAGCCGCAGTTCGGCACTAAATCGTCTGGAACGATTTGAACAGCTGCAAGCTGACCCGCAGGGTGAAAGGCAGGAAGCCTGAAATAACCCCTTGCCGACGCTTTTGATTTTGACATGATGCGTCAACACACTTACATAAAGCCGGATTACATTTGAAAGATTTTCTCTCGATTAAGCATTCGTCGGCAAAGGCTTGCCAACCTACTTACTAACAAAATGCATGGAAAGGATACCCTTCAATCAAGACCGTCAGCAACAGGGATGCTGCTGCCGAGCGTACA
>JAVVEE010000065.1:0-14528 GCA_032251315.1 Gammaproteobacteria bacterium | reverse complement strand
GTGTTTTAAAAGCCCCCTCACCCCGGCCCTCTCCCAGCGTGAGAGGGGGCAATGCGTGCAGGTCTGCAAGTTTTGGTGTGAATTAGAGCTTTTAACTGCCTACTGCCTACTGCCTACTGCCTACTTTCTTTTCAACTGCCAACTTTCTTTTCAAGCCAACTACTTTCCCCTCTGCCCTACAGCTTTATATTCAAATGAACTAATATACGCACCCTTTAAAGTTTGTTTTCGGGGTTTGTCAAATATGGTGCATGAATTTATACCGGGTCAACGTTGTATTAGTGATGCTGAGCTTGAGATGGGGCTGGGCACGGTGTTGGCGGTTGAATTTCGCACTTTGACGGTGCTGTTTCTGGCTACCGGTGAAACCCGCACTTATGCCAAGCAGTCTGCGCCTCTCACTCGGGTGGCGTTTGAGGTGGGCGATACCATTACCAGCCATGATGGCCGGAAGGTGCGCGTGGGCGAGGTTTGTCAGGTCAATGGCCTGCTGACTTACATCGGCCGGGATGAGGACGGTACGCTGACCGAGATTGAGGAAGGCCAGCTGGATAATTTTCTGAAGCTGGATCGCCCTTCGGAGCGTCTGTTCAATGGCCAGATTGATCGCGATAAGTGGTTTGAGCTGCGTTATGAGACCTTGCAGCACCGCCACCGGCTGGCGCATTCCGAGCTGTATGGGCTGACCGGCTGTCGCACCAGCCTGATTCCGCATCAGCTGTATATCGCTCATGAGGTAGCCAACCGCTATGCGCCGCGGGTGCTGCTGGCTGATGAGGTGGGTCTGGGCAAGACCATCGAGGCGGGTCTGATTCTGCACCATCAGCTGCTCACCGAGCGCGCGCAGCGGGTGCTGATTGTGGTGCCGGAATCGCTGGTGCACCAGTGGCTGGTGGAGATGCTGCGCCGCTTTAACCTGCATTTCAAGATTTTCGATGAGGAGCGCTGGGACTCTTTGCGCGAAGACCTGGAAGATGGCTTTAACCCGTTTCATTCAGAGCAGCTGGTGCTGTGCAGCCTGGGCTTTTTGCGCTCGGACACCGCACGTTTTGAGCAGGCGCTGGACGGCGACTGGGATTTGATGGTAGTGGATGAGGCGCATCATCTGCAATGGTCGCCTGCAGCGCCGAGTGTCGATTACATGATGATCGAGAAGCTGGCGGCGGTGACCGAGGGCGTGCTGCTGCTGACGGCGACGCCGGAGCAGCTGGGCAAGGAGAGCCATTTTGCGCGCCTGCGCCTGCTCGACCCGAACCGGTTCCACAGCTTCGAGCAGTTTGTGGCCGAGGAGGAATCCTACGAGCCGATTGCGCAGGTGGTGGAAGACCTGCTCAGCGACAAGGCGCTGAGCGCGCAGGATATCGAAACCATCAGGCAGACTTTTGATGAAGGCGACAATCAGGCGCTGTTTGAAGCGCTGGAATCGAGCTTGCAGGTTGATGTGGTGGCGGAGACAACCGAAACCCTGAAATCGGAACCCCTGTCACTGGCGAAGAAAAAGACCGCCGGCAAAAAATCCGGCACTACCCTGACGATTTCAAAACGCAAAAAAACACAGGTGGTGAACACCGGACAGGCTCCATCGCAGAGCAACAAACAGGCGCGGCTCGAACTGGTCGAGCACCTGCTGGACCGCCATGGCACCGGGCGCGTGCTGTTCAGAAATACGCGCGCGGCGGTGAAAGGTTTTCCCGAGCGCAAGCTGCTGGATTACCCGCTGCCCCTGCCCGCCGCTTATGCCGGGCTGGAAGCCGATGAGGTCGCCAGCCTGCTGACGCCCGAGATGTTGATGCCTGCTGACGCGAGCAGTGCCGCGTGGACCACGTTTGATCCCCGAATCGAATGGCTGGCGGGCAAACTGGCGGAGCTGAGCACGGAGAAGGTGCTGGTGATTGCCGCCCACGCCGAAACCGCGCTGGCGATTGCGCAGTATCTGAAAACCAGAACCGGCATTCATGCGGCGGTGTTTCACGAAGGCCTGAGCATCGTCGAGCGCGACCGCTCGGCGGCCTACTTCGCCGACAGGGAAACCGGCACGCAGGTTTTAATCTGTTCGGAAATCGGCAGCGAAGGCCGTAACTTCCAGTTCGCGCATCACATGGTGCTGTTTGACCTGCCCCTGAACCCGGACCTGCTGGAGCAGCGTATCGGTCGACTGGATCGTATCGGCCAGACCGAGACCATTCGCATTCATGTGCCCTACCTCGAAAACAGCGCGCAAGCGGTGATGTTCAACTGGTACCACCACGGACTGGCGGCGTTCGAGCACACCTGCCCGATTGGCCATACCGTTTATACGCGCGTTGAAAACAATCTGAAAACCGCGTTGCAGTTGCCGCAAGCGGACGATGAATTTCTGATTCTGGAGACGCAGGCGCTGCGCGAATCTCTGACCGAAGCGTTGCACCGTGGCCGTGATCGTCTGCTGGAATATAACTCGTGCCGCACGCACATCGCACAGGCGTTAAAACAGAAAGCTATTGCCTCGGATGACGAAGGCCTGCTCGCCGATTACATGGATAACGTCTTCGACTGTTTCGGTGTCGACACCGAACTGCACAGTGAACACTGCCTGATACTTCATCCCACTGAACACATGGTAAGCCAATTCCCCATGCTCTCTGACGAAGGCATGACCATCACCTACACGCGTGAAACTGCGCTGAGTTTTGAAGATGCGCATTACATTACCTGGGAGCATCCCATGACCGTGCGCACACTGGAAATGGTGATCGCGCAGGAGATGGGCAACACCTCGGTCACCGCCGCCGATTATGCAGGCGTGGCGCGCGGCACCATTCTGCTGGAGTGTCTGTACAGCATCGAAGCGGCACCGGTTGAAGGCTTGCAGACCAGCCGTTACCTGCCGCCGACGGTGATTCGGGTACTGCTCGATGAAACCGGCGCTGACCACCACACCCGACTGGCGCATGAAATCATCAACGCCAGACACGCCCAGGTGGATATCGAAACCGCAAACAAAATTGTCCGCGCCAAGCAGTCAGTTCTAAAAACCATGCTGGATCGCTGCGAGAAAAACGCCCAGCAACAGGTGGACGCAGTGCTTAAACAAGCACACCAGCAATCGAGCGAGACGTTGCTGCGGGAAGTTAATCGCCTGAAAGCGCTGAGCAAAGTTAACCCGAATGTGCGTCCCTCAGAAATCGCGTTTTTTGAAAACCAGCTGGCGGCGCTGACAAAAGTTCTGGATTCAGCGGTGTTGAGGCTGGATGCTTTGAGGGTGGTGGTAGCTACTTAAAACATAGTTGGCAGTTGTAGGTTGGTGGTGAGGCACGAACCCCAACAAAACGGTGAAATTAACCAAAACCGTTGGGGTTCGTGCCTCTCCCCAACCTACGAACTGCAAATCTACAAATTCTGCCAGAAAGCCTAAGCTTTTAACTGCCAACTATCTTTCACTCCAACACTATCCCGCTATTCTTAAGATATTCAACAAAGTCGTCTACTTCCATGGGATGGCCCAGATAGAAGCCTTGTGCGGCATCGCAGTTTAGTTCTTTTAGTCGTTTGGCGACTTCCAGACTCTCTACCCCTTCGGCGATGACTTTGATGCCGAGGTTATGTGCAAGGTCGATGGTGGCGTGGACAATGACTTCGTCATTTTCATCTTCGAGCATTTCCAGGACAAAGGAGCGATCTATCTTTATTTCGCTCACCGGCAATTGCTTGAGGTAGGCCATGGAGGAATAGCCGGTTCCAAAATCATCAATGGAAATGCCAACACCCATTTGGCTTATGTTGTTCAGGATTTTTTTAGAACGAACCGGATCTTTAATAAAAATGTTTTCAGTCAGTTCCAAAGTGATTTGATCGGGTGCGATTTTGTTAGTTAGTATGACTTCATTCAGCTTTGCGGGTAATCGGGCATTATGAATGCAGTTCATGGAAACATTGATGCTGATCATTAGTTTATGCCCCAGCGCATTCCATGCCGCGCACTGTCTGGCTGCCGAATCTATAACAAAACAGGTAATCGCTGAAATTAAACCGGTGTGTTCGGCCAGTGGAATAAAGTCATCGGGTGAGATAAAACCCCGTTCCGGATGTTCCCAGCGTAACAGTGCTTCTGCACCATAAATTTGTCCCGTTGACAGATCAATTTTCGGCTGATAAAAAAGCCGCAGTGTCTGGCTATTGATAGCCTGTCTTAGTTCCGCAGCCAGTGCCAGGCGACTGACTGCATGACCATCTTCAGAGGGTTTATAAACGCAGAAGCCAAGGTGATTGTTTTTAGCGCTGTACATAGCGACATCAGCACGTTGTAAAAGAATATTAACGTCATTACCATGCTGTGGATATTCAACCAGACCCATACTCAACCCTATATCCAGATTATGGTCTTCAATATCAAAAGCCTGTTCAAATGCTTCGAGTATCTTTTTAACGGTAATTTTGGCCTGCTCTATTGTAGAGTTAGCCAGCAAAATTCCGAATTCGTCACCACCTAGACGCGCTACCAAATCATTGCTGCGCAGTGTGTCATTCAAGCGTTCGGCAACTTTTTGTAGCACCACATCACCAATATGATGGCCGAGAGTGTCATTAATTTCTTTGAATCGATTTAGGTCACTTAATATCAGAACAAAATTATCATGATTAGGAATGCTGTTGGATATGAGTTGCTGTAACTGGTTGTTAAATAATTTTCGATTCGGCATATCGGTGAGCGGATCATGCAATGCCTGATGCTCTAATGCACTGGTTTCTGTCTGTATAGCCGAAGCCAGTAATTCAAAGCGACTTTCTAATACATCAAGTTGGTTTTTCTTATCAATATCCGGTTGTGCAATCGCCATGTCCTGTGAAAACTTAACCACGCGTCCGGTTAAATTCTGAATTCTTGAGGTAATCCAGAGCATGACCAGTGCAAATGTGAGAATGTAGGCTATTGCCGTAGCGATAGTTATTAGTTGATACTCATTAAGCACTGCTTCAGTTTGCTGGCGCACTTCCCGGGTTGAAACGAAGGAAACAAACTTTATTAACATATCGGAAGAGCCTGAATCAAAATGATCTTCACTTGTTATCAGGTAATTTTCGTTTATATGATCAAGTTCGATATTTTTCGGGATCAATTGATCGTTGCTGCTAACCAGAATGGTGGTCTCTTCGTCTTTTAATAATGCAATGATAGTGTTATCAGTTTCTGAACCCTGAGAATTTTGTAGCAGCTCTTCATCTATAGGGCTGGCTATGAGCAGCATGGAGCTGTCTGCATTGTTGCCGATATATTCTGTGGAAATCACGTACGGCTGATTGCCGCGCATAGTGACATAGCTTTGGCCACGGCTTAGCTCTCTTTCATAACGGGTGATATTTAACAGCTCTTCCGGTGGCATCGGGTTCTGGTAAAGATAGAGCTCACGCAACTCGCCGCTTTTGTCAAAAAGCATTGCATAACGGGGCCATAGCTGGCTGCGCATTATAGACAAACCCGGCAGCCATGCAGGAACATCCTGATGCAGTATCAGCCCACTACTGTTATCGGCACTTAACCACTGCTCTGATTCGATGTAATTCTTCGCCATGACCCTGTCGGCGTATATTTTGACCGTAGGATGATATTTCTTTAAATGCTGGTAGAAGCGTATTCGATGCTCTCTTGCCTCTTTATCAAAACGTTCACTCAGTATTTCCTGAAAAATATTGCTCAGTTGATAGTTTTGATAGGCCTGTGATACACCCCATACTATAACCCCTGCTGATATGGTCAGCAGGAGCATGGTTAGGGTTAAAGAAAATCGAGTTAACATATTTTAGATTAGTGCTGAGAGATCACAGCATGTCCCTCGGGTTCGGCAATTAACTCCCTGCCCTTAAATTTCCAGCCGGCTAATTTCAGTTTTTCCGCGGGTATAAAGCCGTACTGTTCACCATGACTTTGCACATAATCGTATATGGCCTCCATTAACAGTTCTGCTTTTTCATTTCTGTTGTTTTCGTTGGTCCATGTGGTCATATTATATGAGCGGTAAATGGGATAGTTACCAGTGAGTAGATGTTCCAGCTCTTCCGGATTTTTGCCATCAATGTTTAATATTTTCAAAGTCCCCTTGTCTTCATGTACTTTTAGCATGAATGGAGTTTCGTAACCAATGGCGCCCATGTTATTAGCCACCTGCGAAATCGTGTCAGGAATGGTGCCGACCAGTTCTGCTCTCGGGCTTAACTCATCTGCATTGCTCATCAATGAACGCCAATGCCCGGGCCTTTTTTTACAATGCATTCGTGCTACGGGCTGTATTCGCTCTCCCTTTAATTTGTCCGACAAATTTGGATAAGCAGGCACTTCAGACCAGGAAACATATTCGCCTTTGAATATTTTTCTGGCATCAACCGATGTTATATCAGAGACTGGATTGTCTTTGTGGGTAACGAGTGCAATGGGGGCAACCGCAACGGTGTTGAATTTCAAACCGGGTAAGCGATCGGTCTTACCGGGTGGACAACAATAAGTACCGATATCCACCGATTTTTCCAGCAATTTCTTTGCGGTAGCACCACATGTGCCCTGCTGCACATCTACTTTTATTCCCTGTTGTTCTGCGATCATCTCCACTATTTTGTGGAAAGCCGGGTACGTCTGCTGGCCCAGGGAAATCACGACCTCAACATCAGCCGCTACTTTGTCACCGTAGTTGATGGCCGTTTCCATAAAGCCGTCGTGCATGGTTGCTACATAGTCAGGATCAGAAAAGGCGTGTGAATTCGGATGCTTAGAGGTTTCAGCGTGAGTTAAGGGGGTGAGGGTTATTGCCAGTAATATTGAATAAAAAGAGGATGATTTTGATAGCTTGGCCATAAGCAAAGTCCTTGTATTTCTTGCTGTAATTATTGGATAATGATTTATAATGAGTATAGATCATCAGCGCTGCGAATGACGAGCTGATGTGAAATTAAGCACTGTAATCTCAGGTTTTTCGCAGGCTGCCTGATTAAATCAAGATATTCAAGTCGCAAAAAAGCCGGCTGAAAACTGGATCGCTTCTGGCAGGGTAAAAATTTCGCGGCTTGCAGGGCTTTCCGCCTGCCACTGAGATGCAACTGCCTCGCCCTTGAGAAACAGCATTTCGGTGCACAGGCTGGTAGCGCAGCTGCCGGCCGAGCGGGCGGCCTGCCAGTTAATGCCGACGAACAGGTCACGGGTTTCATCGGCGTTTAATATTTTCCGGTCATCTAATTCAACCATAACCTCCGCCTGCGTGACTGCGCAGCGGGACACCACGCGGCTTTTACAGTGCGCCATGGCGGAGGGTGCGAGCGCATCCAGCGCACACATGGCATGCACGCTATGGCCATTAATTTCTATTCGGCTGGTGCGGGGTTCCGAGCTAAAGGGATAGGCGCCGATGATTTCGCCTTCGGCATTGGTGACGATAATGTCTTTGCCAGCCAGGGTGTGCAGAGCATCCCGCGCCTGCGGTATAACCGCATTGATCTCGGCTAATGTGGGTGCCCTGCCCTCGGTGATATAACAACGCTGAATGGCATCGTGAATTTTGCGAGCCTCCGCATCCAGACTTTCCAGATTCTGCCGCAGTGGCAGTATCGCGGCGAGGCGCTGGATGGCGGTGGTGATTTTATCTGGGGCTGACATTTTTCATGATCCTTAGGAGACAATGTCAGAGCGGCTTTACTGTGTTTCCGCCTGCTGGATAATGTTCAGCACATACTGTGGCAGGGCAAAAGCGGCCTGATGGATTTCCGGGTTGTAGTATCGAGTCCGCAGGTTAGCCTGCTGGTAGCGCCGGCGCAATGTTTCCAGTTCCAGATGGCGGTAAGCCGGGTTATCGCTGCCCCAGGCAAAGGTCATGATGCCGCCGATATAGGTGGGTATGGCGGCACTGTAGAAGGTGGTATCGTCAAAAACGCTGCCCAGCCGTCGTGTGGCGGTGCTGACTTCATCGGGTTGCATAAAGACCACGCCGTTCTGTGCGACCAGAATGCCGCCTGCATTCAGGCAGCGTTGGCAGCCATCATAGAAGGTCGAGGTAAACAGCACTTCGCCGGGGCCGATGGGGTCAGTGCAATCGGAGATGATGACGTCAAATTTCTCGTTGGTTTTGGTGACGAATCGGATGCCGTCCTCGATGACGATGTTAACGCGGGGATCGTCAAAAGCGCCGTTGCTGTGGTTGGGCAAATATGCCCTGCACATGTCGATCACGGCCTGATCGATTTCGACCTGGGTGACATGTTCGACCGTGCTGTGCCGGCAGACTTCACGCAACATGCCGCCGTCACCGCCGCCGATGATTAACACCCGTTTGGCAGCACCGTGTGCCAGTAACGGTACATGGGTGAGCATTTCGTGGTAGATGAATTCATCCTTCTCGGTAGTCTGGACGACACCGTCGAGCACCATGACCCGGCCGAACATGGCATTATCAAAAATCATCAAATGCTGGTGTTCGGTTTTCGATTCGAAGTAAATCTTATCGACGGTGAAGGTCTGGCCGTAGGCGTCGTGAAGGGTTTCTAACCAGCGTTCACTCATTCCCTTCAACCACCATGCCGCGCAGGTGTTCAGTCATGTTGACCTGGTCGGGGGTAAAGGCCTTTCTCAGCACGGGGATGGTTTTTTCAGGTTCGGCATCACCGCACATGAAGACGTCAAAAGCCGCATAACCGTGCTCGGGCCAGGTATGCACGCTGATGTGCGACTCGGCCAGAACGGCGACGCCGGAAATGCCGGCATTGGGCGTAAAGTGATGCAGATGAATGTGCAGCAACGTCGCACCAGCGACCTCTACACTTTCACGCAGTGCGGCTTCCATCAGTTCGAGATTATCCAGCTGACTGGCACCCCAGAAATCGAACACCAGATGGGTGCCGGCAAAGACAAGACCGTTGCGTCTGACGAAGTGGTCCAGCGGAGCCTGTTCAGAAGTGATTTGCTGAACATGCATGGGCCACTGAGCAATATTATCGTTTTTGGTAATATCGACAGCAGTGTCGATATCAGCCCGTTTTTTGGCAGAAATTATAGCCATTGTTAACCTCACAAATAGAGCCGTACGGCGGTAAAACAAATTGTTATTGCTTGAGCGCCTTACTAGTGAGGACGCTTGGGCTAGGTATGCATAAATACTCTGTATGCTAAAAAAAGTGCGCAAATTTTAAGAGTTATCAGCTAAATAGCAAGCAAAAACTTGCTTTGGTGCGCAATGAACGCCATTCGGATGATTAGTGAGGAACAGAGAAGGCTTATTCGGTACGTAAAGCGTCGACAGGATTCATGCCGGCAGCCTGTCTGGCGGGCATGACCCCGGCTGCCAGCCCGACAATAACCGCCAGTGCTTCAGCCATAAGCACGTAATGCCAGGGCGTGTGCACTGGAATCGCAGGGACGATGAAATGTATCAGCTCTGCTATCGACAGCGCCAGCAGCAGCCCTGTTGCTCCGCCCAGTGCCGATAGCAGCATGGCTTCGGTGAGAAACAGAACCAGGATCTGGTGGCGCTCGGCGCCCAGTGCGGTTAACAGCCCGATCTCCGAGGTGCGCTCTTTCACCGCGATGGTCATGATGGTGAGAATGCCCACGCCGCCGACGATGAGGGAGATGCCGCCGAGCGCGCCCACGGCAAAAGTCAGAATATCGAGCACCGAGCTCAGCACCTCCAGCATCTGTTCCTGAGTGACGATGGTGAAATCTTCCTCGCCATGGCGCGCCAGCAGAACCTGCTTGATGATGCTGCTGACCTTGTCGGCATCAAGACTTTTTTCGTAGAGAATATCGATTTCCATCAGGCTGTCGCGATTAAACAGCTCCATCGACTTGGCGGCAGGAATATACACCGCATCGTCAAGATCAAAACCCAGCAACTGGCCCTTGGATTCCATGACGCCGATGACCCGAAAACGCGAGCCGCCGACCCGGACGATTTCGCCCAGCGGAACACGGTTGCCGAACAGCTCCTGTTTGACCCGGCTGCCGAGCACGATAAATGAACGCGCTGCGCGTGGATCATCATCCGGCAGGAACTGACCGGCAGCGACATCAATCTGCCAGACTTTGGGCAGATCCGCGCCGACACCGAAAACATAGGTGCTGCGCTGCAGGCCACCGCCTTTGACGGTGGCGTTGCCCTGAATTACCGGTACCACCGCAATCACCTGCGGCAGTTTGGTCAGCACGGTGGCGTCGTCGAGCGTGAGCGGCCGAACATTGCTCATCACCGCCCCGGAGACACCGTGGGTAGTCGCTTTGCCCGGCGTGACGGCGATAAGGTTGGTGCCGAACTGGCTGAATTCCGCCAGCATGAATCGATGCAGGCCCTCGCCCATTGAGGTCAGCAGCACCACGGCAGTGATCCCGATCGCAATGCCGAGCGCAGTCAGGCTGCTGCGCAGGCGCCGGGCGCGCACCGCGCTGAAAGATAAATTGAACAGGTCCTTGAGGAACATGATGACAGCCTGCTCAGCGCCCGGACAGGGCCAGTACCGGGTTGAGGCTGGCGGCGTGCCGGGCGGGCAGCAGGCCAAAGAGCAGGCCGGTGAACAGGGCGATGCCGACCGCGGACCACAGGGCCCAGTCAGGCGCCTGAAAAGGGAAATCCGGGAAATAGAGCTGCAACACCTGATTGGCGCCGAGACCGAAAATCAGCCCGAGCAGCGCGCCGATCATCGACAGACAGGCCGATTCGGTGAGAAACAGCAGCATGATCTGCCGGCGGGGCGCACCCAGCGCCTTGAGCAGGCCGATTTCGGCGGTGCGTTGCGTCGCGGCCACCAGCATCACGTTCATAATCATGATGCCCGCGACTAACAGGCTGACCGCAGCTATGCCGCCGAGTGAATAGGTGAGCGCGGTTAGTATCCGGTCGAAAGTGCTCAGTAACGCATCCTGCGACAGCACGGTGATGTCATCTTCACCTTCGTGGCGGGCGCGTATGATGTCGATGATGTCCTGACGGGCTTTTTCCATCACCTCCTGGCTACGTGCCACCACCAGAATTCTGAACACCGAATTAATGTTGAATAATGTCTGCGCTGAGGCGGCGGGCATCACCACTGAATCACTGAGATCCATGCCCAGGCCGACGCCCTCCTCTTCCAGCACACCGATGACCCGGCAGCGGTAGCCACCGACCCTGACCCATTTGCCCAGCGGTGATGCGTTACCGAACAGTTCCTTTTGCAGGGTGTGACCGAGTACGCAGACCGGCGAGGCGCGGGTCATCTCCTGCTCCGGCAAAAACTGGCCGCGCGCCATGCGCAATTCCCGAATTGAAAAAAGACTGGCTGTGGTCCCCGTAATCATCACTTCCCGTTCCATCTGCTGGTAGGAAACCGGTGCCGCACCGACAACAATGGGGGTGACTTCTTTTATGTGATAGCTTCTTTGCAGCGCCATGACATCCTGCAAGGTGAGATCGCGCGGCGTCTCGCCGGTCATCGGCGGCATGCCGCCGGTGGTTTCGGAACGCCCCGGTAATACAATCAGCAAATTGGTACCCAGCGAGGAGAACTGCTGAGTCACATACAGGCGCGCGCCCTCGCCCAGCGAGGTCAGCAAAATCACCGAGGCGACGCCAATCGCCATCGCCAGCAGGGTCAGGTAGGTGCGTGTGCGCGCCCCATGCATGGCCCTAAAAGCAAACTGGATAACGTCATTGAGGTACATTACGGCAGCACCTTGCCATCCATCATGTGAATAATGCGTTGCGCACGTTCGCCCAGTTCAGTGTCATGCGTGACCAGTAACAGGGTGATGCCCTGTTGATTAAGCGCTTCAAGAATGTCGATTACTTCCACGCCCGAGGCGTGGTCAAGATTGCCGGTGGGTTCATCAGCCAGCAGCACCAGCGGTTTGGTGACCACGGCGCGCGCAATCGCGACCCTTTGCCGCTGTCCGCCGGATAACTGATCGGGTCGATGGTGAGCTCTATCGCTAAGGCTTAGTGATTTGAGCGCAGTGTTGACACGCTCATTACGCTCATCGTGCTCAACCCCGGCGAGGGTCAATGGCAGCGCAATGTTTTCAGCGGCGGTTAGTCGCGGTATTAAATGAAAAATCTGAAAAACAAATCCGATTTTTTCCCGCCTGGTTTTTGCCAGCTCCAGTTCAGACAGTTCAGTGGTATCTTTTCCATCTAAAAAATAATGGCCCTTATCGAGTTGATCGAGCAGGCCAATGGCATTTAACAGGGTGGATTTTCCGGAGCCGGATGGCCCCATGATGGAAACATATTCGCCCGCTTTAATCTCAAGCGTGACATCGTCCAGGCCGTGTACCAGTTCATCGCCGACCTGAAATGTGCGCGATACGTGATCAAGTTTAATCATTTATCTTCAGTGGTATCGAGTTTGGCAAAGGCACCATCCTCCACCCCTTTCCTGTCGATGGTAATAACAACCTGTTCACCCGGCTCCAGGCCGCTGGTAATTTCCGTCCAGTCCCAGTTGGATAAACCGGTTTTAATATCACGCAGTTCAAGGCTTTCATCATCGGCATGAAAAACATATACCTGATGTTTATCAACGATGGTTTCAGTCGGCACGCGCAAGGTATTTTCGCGCACGCTCAGAATCACTTCGGCATCGGCGCTGTAGCCCGGCAGCATGTCGGCCATGTCTTCGGGGTTGTCAAAAATCACTTCGATATCAACGGTTCGCGCCTGCTTTTCAAGATCGAGCACATAATCAGCAATGCGACGCACCGTGGAAGGAAAACGCCGGTCCTTGAAGGCATCAAGTGAAATGCGCGCCGGCATGCCGTGTTTTATTTTTGGCGCATCGACCTCATCGATGGGCACAGCCACATAAAAGCAGCTGTGATCGACAATGTCGACCGCGGGCAATGTCGGAATGCCCGGCGGTGATGGCGTCACATACTCACCGACCTCGCCATTAACTTCAACGGCGATGCCATCAAACGGCGCAGTCAGACGAGTGCGTTCGAGCAGCGCCTCGGCGACGGCGATTCTCTCCTTGCTGACGATGGCTGAAGTTTGTGAAGCCACACAGTCGGCGCGTAGTGATTTTGCAGTGGCGACCGCCTGATCGACCAGTTCTTCCGATATGGCCTGGGTTTTGCGCAGGTCGATCTTTCGTTTGGCATTGATTTCTGAAATATCGGCCTGCACACAAACACTTTCTGCACGTGCTTTGGCCGCTTTGGCTTCAGAGCGAGCCAGACCGACTTCGGCACGCAGATCGTCATTCCAGAGCTCCAGCAAGACTTCGCCCTGCTTTACTTCATCGCCTTCTTTTATGTACAGTGCGGCAATCTGACCGCCCATGGTCGCTGACATCTGTGACCGCCGGCAGGCTTTCACCGTGCCTGCACGGGTATTGACGGCGGTCTCCTCGACGCTGCCAATTTCAGCGGTTTCAACCATAATCAGTACGGGTTTGGGACGGGTGCTGTATAACAGCAACGACACAATAATAACCACCACAGCCGCAAATATGAGCAGGTGTTTGTTTCTTTTTATCACGCTTTAATCCCTGTTACTATTGAGTTACATGGAAAGGATACCCTTCAATCAAGACGTGCTGAAAATACATCCGTGTACGCTCGGAAGCAGTATCCCTGCTGCTGACGGTCTTGATTGAAGGGTATACTTTCCATGCGTTTTGTTAGTAAATATTGAATGCATTATAAATACGATCATACACTCCAGCGTGAAATATGGATAATTAATTATTTTGCATTGAGATCTTCATCATGATGCAAAGTTTTTATTTTTATAATGTTGAAAATTCTATGCATATAAAAAATCCGGTCTTTGATAAGACATTATCCACAGCACAAAAAAAACGGCCTGCCACGTCCCCTGTGGTAAGCCGTTTATGATTGCAGCTAATTAAAAACGAACCAGCGCTCCGACTGCGATAGCGCTCAGATCGAAGTGATCTGCATCGAGGTACTGCATGTATTCAATATTCAGCGCTATGTTATTGAGAATGCCGATGTTGGCACCTACGCCATAGGAAATGTCACTTTCAGTCTCTGTCGAGCTGACAGCGGGGAATGCCGGTACACTGGCTTCGGCCTCGGCCCTGCTGCTGCCGACTATGGCATACAGTGACGATGACGCGGTCAGATTTAAATGACCGGAAAGATAAACACCTATTAGTGAATTCAGCTCCAATTTGCCATCCATACCAAGCTCAGGTCTGAATTGAATATCTTCATCCAGCCCCAATCCCAGCCGTGCTTCAACAGCAACGTGGGGATTAAAAAATTTGCCGAATCGACCCACGACCATAGAGGGTTCGAAGCTTGCTGAAATCCCCTCTTCGTTATAGTCAGCTTTAGCATATTGCGCGCCGGCGTAGTAATCGCCGTAGGGTTGGGCGGTAGCCGGCTGGTTAAACAGCAGTAACGAGCAGACCAGTGCTATATAGACCCGTTTGTTTTTCATGAAAGTCTCCGTACCGGAATAACACCAATTCGACAAAAATTGACTACGTACATGATAACTTACTATTGAGTTATATGGAAAGGATACCCTTCAATCAAGACGCGCTGAGAATACATCCGTGTACGCTCGGCAGCA
>JAVVEE010000064.1:0-14561 GCA_032251315.1 Gammaproteobacteria bacterium | reverse complement strand
ATAAGAGATGATGCAGGCGCTGATTTTTGCCATGGCTGTTTATTTAAACAATGCTCTTGAAGTATGCGATGGTTTTTATCAGGCCGTCATTGAGCGCAATGCTCGGCTCCCAGCCCAGTTTTGTTCTCGCCAGGGTGATATCCGGTTTGCGTTTAGTTGGGTCATCCGCGGGCAGTGGCAGATAGGTGACTTGCGCCTCCGGGTTGATCATCTGCAAGGTTTTTTCCGCCAGCTCTTTCACGGTGAACTCAACGGGGTTGCCGAGGTTGACCGGGCCGGTGAAGTCTTCGCTGGCCATCAGGCGGATGAAGCCTTCAATCAAGTCATCGACGTAACAGAAAGAGCGCGTCTGTGAGCCATCGCCGTAAACCGTAAGTGGTTCGCCGCGCAGTGACTGCACGATGAAGTTGGAAACCACGCGACCATCATTCGGGTCCATGTGCGGGCCATAGGTATTAAAAATGCGCGCAATCTTGATGTTGGTGCCGTACATGCGCTGGTGGTCGAAACACAGCGATTCGGCGCAGCGCTTGCCTTCGTCGTAACAGGAGCGGATACCATTCGGATTGACATTGCCCAGATAGCTTTCCACCTGCGGATGCACTTCCGGGTCACCGTACACTTCACTGGTCGAGGCCTGCATGATTCTGGCGTTATTTTTTTTCGCCAGCTCCAGCATATTCAGAATACCATGCACGCAGGTTTTGGTGGTGTGTATCGGGTTGGCCTGATAATGCGGCGGCGAACCGGCGCAGGCCAGGTTGTAGATCTCATCGACTTCGAGGTCAATCGGGTCGATGATGTCATGTTCGATCAGCTGGTAATTGGGGTTGTCGAGAAAGCCCGTGATGTGTTCTTTCAGGCCGGAGAGAAAGTTATCGATGCAGATGACATGATGGCCTTCATCGAGCAGACGCGCGGTTAAATTGGTGCCGAGAAAACCGGCGCCGCCGGTCACTAGAATTCTTTTTTTACTCATGCTGTATTAGCCCTGGTTTGTTCTGCCGATACCGAAGTAGACAAAGCCCAGCTCTTTCATCTGCTCAGGTTCGTATTGATTGCGGCCATCAAAAATAATCGGCGTATTCAGTTTCTGTTTGATGCTATCAAAGTCCGGGCTACGGAACTGTTTCCACTCGGTCGCCAGAATCAGCGCGTCGCTGTTTTCCACGGCCGCGTACATGTCATCGAAAAAGGTGATGTCGCCGTTGCTCAGCCAGGCTGCCGGCATTTCGGCAGTGGCGGTTTCGGTGGCGACCGGATCAAAGGCGCGAATTTTTGCACCGGCATCGATCAGGTCTTTGATAATCTGTAATGAAGAGGCTTCGCGCATGTCATCGGTGCCGGGCTTGAAGGCCAGTCCCCAGAGGCAGAACGTTTTGCCTTTCAGGTCATGGTCAAAGTAGCTGTTTATTCTTTTGCCCAGATGTTCTTTCTGGCGCTGATTTCTGAGTTCCACCGCGTGCAGCACATCCGAAGGCACGCCACAGCCGGCGGCCATGCTGACCAGCGCTTTAACATCTTTGGGGAAACAGGAGCCGCCATAACCGCAACCGGGATAGATGAATTCATAGCCGATGCGCGAGTCGGAACCCATGCCCAGTCGAACGTCTTCGATATCAACATCCAGCTTCTCGCAGATTTCGGACATTTCATTCATAAAAGAAATTTTAGTGGCGAGCATGGCATTGGAGGCGTATTTGGTCATCTCCGCGCCACGTACGCCCATGATCAGGATGCGCTCATGGCTGCGCATGAACGGGGCATACAGATCATGCATGATCTTTCTGGCTCTTTCGGAATTGACGCCGATCACCACCCGGTCGGGGTTCATGAAATCGTCGATGGCCGCGCCTTCCTTGAGAAATTCGGGGTTGCTGACCACATCAAATTCAATGTCCAGGTTTCTGTCACTCAGCCCCTGCTGAACAATTTCGCTGACTTTATCGGCCGTACCCACTGGCACAGTGGATTTATCGATAATAATATTGTGCGGTGCGGTGATAGACTCGCCGAGTTGCTTCGCCACGGCCTGTACGTAACGCAGATCGGCGGCGCTGCCTTCGCCGGGCGGGGTGCCCACGGCGATGAAATGAATGGTCGAAGCCTGCGTGGCTTCATGAATATCAGTGGTGAAATGTAATCTTTTTTCGCTGGTGTTTTTTCGCACCATCTCTTCCAGTCCCGGCTCATAGATGGGCAGAATGCCGATTTTAAGGTTCTCGATTTTCTTATTATCGATATCCACACAAATGACATTGTGCCCCATTTCGGCAAAGCAGGTGCCTGTAACAAGTCCTACGTAGCCGGTGCCGATCACTGAAATATTCATAATAGTTTCTTACTGTTAATGTTGATTATTTTCCCTGATGTATCTTACCGTGGCATTAATGGCCGAAGTGAGAGTCATCATGGTGTTATTGAGTTCGGGTTATCTGTGATCAAGGTCCGCGGAAAAATCAGCCAAGGTAGCAGGCTAACGACAGTTTCTGTGTCATCAGAAAGTGGCCCGGGTAAGTTTTTCAGAGAGGCAATCATTGATCTGGAGTTGGGTGAATATTATTTCAATAGTAATTATAGGGGCGGAATTGTACCATATTTGCCCGATTGAGCATTTCATTATGAAATCAGAGGGGCAACTTTTTGAAGGTCACAAACCGTACATGACAGTCTTAAATGTACCCTTTGATTATTATAATGGTTCGAACAGCTTGCTCAGTCTGGAAAACACCTCTTCCGGCTTGATCAGAGCCATGCATTCAGCGTTCTGAATGCGCTGGCCCCACGGCGCGTCACCGACGCTCAGATTGTAATATTTTTGCAACGCCTGTTCATAGTGATTCACCACCAGTTTCTGAAAACGATACGGCCCGGCGCGCTGCGGGTTGGTGGCGGCGTACAGGCCGATCACCGGCGTATTCAGGGCATTGGCAATGTGTGCCGGGCCGGTATCCGGCGCGATCACCACGCTGGCCATATCCAGCAGCGCGGCCAGTTCGGCGATGCTGGTCTGGCCGACCAGATTCAACGGTTTCTCGCTGCATAGCGAAAAGATGGCAGCAGCGACATTCTGTTCGCGCATCGAGGCGCCACCGCTGAGTATCACCTTCATGCCGAGTCGGGTACTGGCATAATCGGCGACAGCGGCATAGCCGTCGATATTCCAGTCGCGCCAGTTGCGCGATTTTGCAACCGCACAGGGGTTGATTACCAGCAGCCTGTTTTCCCCTTTGGCGTGACTCAGCCACGCCTTGTCCAGTTTATGCCTGAGGCTCTCACGGGCACTCTCCAGAACCGGAAGATCCCACTCAAGCACTGGTTTAAGGTCGAAATAGGCGGTAAATTCCATGAAGCTGTCGACCACATGCTGGCGGGTGGAGGCCGGTATGATTTTGCGGTTGGTGAACAGCCACTGTAAATCTTTGGCCCGCTCGCGGTCGAAGCCCAGCTTGATCGTCGCGGGCACAAGAAAACTGATCGCCGATGCGCGCAATGACACCTGCAGGTGCAGCAGTACATCAAAATGGCGGCCCTGCATCTGCCGGCGGAGGGCGGGGTAGGCGGCGAAACCCTGCGATTTATCAAAGATGATAAACTCCACGCCCTCGATACCCTTGACCAGTTCATATTCGGTCTTACCGATAATCCAGGTGATCGGCGTCACCGGCCAGTTTTTCTGTAGCGTGCGTAAAACCGGCAAGGTATGAGTAATATCACCCAGCGCGGACAGCCGAAGCATGCAGATGTTTTTGGGCGGCTTTGAAAGGTTAAATTGTGACAGTGTCATCGGAAAGTATAAAAATTAAAAATATTGGCCAACATCATATCCTATATGAGGCGATGCTGATTGAACATCCGGATGAAACGTTGTTTTCTCCGGCTGCAAAGTCATCGACAGAAAAGGCGGCGGCCATCGGTCGCGCTGAAGCCCGGTTCTTTCACTATCAGGGCCACGATCTGGTGCTCAAACAGTATCTTCGCGGCGGCCTCATCGCGCCTGTGCTGGGCGACCGTTACTTCGGCATTAACCCGCAACACAGCCGCTCGTTTAAGGAGTTCCGTCTGCTGCACCAGTTGCAGCAACTGCAATTGCCCGCCCCGGTGCCGGTGGCCGCAAGCGCCGAACGTTCAGGACTGTTTTTTCGCGCCGCGCTGATTACGCTGGAAATCCCCCGCGCGCAGACCCTGGCCGACCAGCTGCTGCACTCTCCCGCTGATGATACTGTCTGGCAGGAAGTGGGGCGCTGTATCCGCCGCTTTCATGATCACGATGTTTATCACGCCGACCTGAATGCGAGAAATATTCTACTCAGCGAATACAAAGTGTATTTAATCGACTTTGACAAGAGTGCATTTCGCTATCTGGGAGATTCGTGGAAAGCCTCGAATCTGGCGCGGCTGAAACGTTCGCTGCTGAAATTCAAATCGCTGAATCAGGTTTTCTATTTTGACGAGTATAACTGGAAGCAGCTGTTGCAGGGTTATGCGGCAGGCTAGTAATTATTTCCTGTAGGTGCGAATGAATTCGCACCTACAATTGCAGCTCAATCACATCCGCATAATCATGCACGATACGGGCAAACGGCTGGAGGGTCTGTTTAACATTGGCTTCCAGTTGCAGGCGGGCGTTTTCATTATCCAGCAGCTCGTTAATAACATCGCCAAGCTCTTCAAAAGTCTGCACCTGCACCACAGCGTTGTGTGCGAGCAGTAGCTGACTTTCATCGACAAAGCTCTCCATGTGCGGGCCAAAAATTATCGTCTTGCCGAAGTGCGCGGGTTCCAGAAGGTTGTGGCCGCCGCGATGAGTGAACGAACCAGCCATGATGATTAGTTTGGCCAAGGCGTACCACTGCATCAGTTCGCCCACGGTGTCGAGCAGGTAGATGCGCGTCTGTTCGGTAACGGGATTATTGTGGCTGCGCAGGGCGAGGCTGTTTGCATCGATGCCGGCAATCTGTTTCAACTGTTTGATGATGTGCTCGCGGCGTTCGGGGTGGCGCGGTGCAATCACCAGTAGTTCGTCTCGCTTGAGCCGGCTCCAGACGTTGGCGATCTGATATTCCTCGTCATGGTGTGAGGAGGCGACCAGCACATAATCGCGTCGGGTTATCGTTTGTGATGGGGCGTTAACTGAGGCTGGCGGAATGAATTTCAGGTTGCCCAGTATGGAAACCTGTTCGCGGCTAGCGCCAAGTCTCAAATAATTATCCTGATCGGTTTGTGAGCGCACATAGATGTGATTGACATGCGACAGCACCTGCTGGTACACCGAACGCACCCAGCGGTTGGCACCGGTGGTTTTTATCGAAAGTCGGCCATTGATGATATTCACCGCAATGCCATTATCGCTGCATAGCACAATCAGGTTCGGCCATAACTCGGTCTCGACCAGAAGAAGTGCGATGGGTTTAAGCCGGCGAATAAAGCTGAGCGTGGTCAGGCGCCAGTCCATGGGCAGAAAGGCATGATGCAGCCAGGGCAAATTCTGCCGCGCAACAATCTCCGCGCCGGTGGTGGTGTTGGTGGTGATCAAAAACGGCTGTTTGGGATGACGTTGGTGCAGTTCGTGCAGCAGCGGCAATATGGTATTGACCTCACCCACCGAGGCGCAGTGAAACCATAAACAGTTTTGCGGGATGTGCTGTAATTTTAATCCCAGTCTTTGCAGTAAAAATCGCGGCTGTTTCAGGCGAATGCTTTTCCACAACAGGTGCGCGAAAATCAGCGGCGAGAGAATAACGATGAGCAGGTGATAAATAGTCATCGCTAATAAATTGAAGGCATGCCCGGCGGCTGGGTTTTGAAGCGTTTGTGCACCCAGGCGTACTGCTCCGGATTTCTCCGCACCATCTCTTCCAGCGCCTGATTTATTCTGGCCGCATCCTGATACTGGTAGCCGCTGGGAAAATCTTCCAGCGCAGGCAGAATCACCAGCTTGTAGCCGCGGCCCTTGTCCAGACGTTGTGGATAAAAAGGCACCACGCTGGCACCGGTCATGGCGGCAACTTTAGCGGTTGAAATCAGGGTGGTGGCCATGCCGCCGAGGAAGGGCGCGAACACCACGTGCTGGGTGAAATCCTGATCGGGGGCATACCAGGTGGCATAACCATCGCGTAGTCCCTTGACGAATTCGCGCACGTTGGTGTTGGCGATGAGTTTCTTCAGGCGCTTGCTACGGTAGTGCAGCATAAAGGTGTCGAACATCGGGTTATGCGCCCTCTTATAAACAGAGTGCAGCGGCGTGTATAACGACATCAGCGCGCCGCCCATCTCCAGCGTGGAAAAGTGCCCGGTGAGCAGAATCACGCCCTTGCCTCTGGCGAGCGCCTGTTCCAGATGTTCCAGCCCTTCGACGCGACAGTGCTTGCGTAAATAATCATTTGAAGCCCACCAGGCGAGGCCCATTTCAAAAACAGAAATGCCCAGGTTTTTGAAATGGGTTCTGTTCAGTTTTTCAATTTGCGCTTCGCTGTATTCCGGAAAGGCCTGCTTAATATTGATGCGCGCAATGCGGCGGCGTGAAGGTACCAGTTTGTAATAGAGCCGGCCGATGAATGCGCCCGGTGCTTCAATGGCGCTTAGTGGCAGTAACGTGGAGAGTCGTTGCAGGCCAAAGAACAGCCATAGCCCCCAGTATTTGGGGTGTAGCCAGCGGTGAATTTGTAGGCTGACTTTTTCATTCACGAGGCAGTAAGCCACTGGCTGATCTGCTGAATGTCATCGGAAGACAGCAGTCCGGCTGCATACTTTATTTCCAGCAGTTTGAGAATGTAGTCATAACGCGCCTGAGCATAATCGCGCCGGCTTTTGAACAGGTTTCCCTGCGCCAGTAATACGTCCACGCTGGTGCGGGTGCCAACTTCAAAACCCAGCTGGGTGGCTTCGGTTGCAGTCTGCGTGGAAATCAAAACCTGCTTGAACGCTTGCACCTGAGCAATGGCTGCCTGTACACCGAGGTAGGCCACGCGCATTTCCTGAATGGTCTGGCGCTGCTGTCTTTCCAGCAGGATTCTGGCCTGTTCGAATTCGGCGGCACTCTGGCGAACTTTTGAACTGGTAAAGCCGCCGGTATAAATAGGAATGTTCAGGTTCACGCCGATGCTGGTGTCATCTACATCACGCCCGCCAAAACCGAGCGAACTGCCATCGGAACTGGTTGAGCTGTACTGTGCATTCAGGCTTAGCGTCGGGTAGTGGCCGGCATGCTGGCTATCGTAATTGTTTTTTGCGGCCTTAGCGGCATAACGTGCGGCGCGTAAATTCAGGTTGTTGGCGAGCGCCTTGTCCTGCCAGACTTTGATGTTTTCGAGTTCGGGGAATGTCAGCGGAATTGATTCCTGAAGTGCGTTTAAAGAGTCGGGTCGCTGGTTGATGATGAACCATAACGCTTCCTGCTGATTGCTGAGATTGTTGTGGGCAATGATGGCCTGTGCGACCGCCGAGTCATAGTTGGCCTGCGCTTCCTTGACATCGGTGATGGCAATCAGGCCAACCTTGAAGCGCTCCTGATTCTGTTTCAGTAAACGCTCATTGGCCTTTTTTTCAGCCTCGGCAAAAGCGACGTTGTCCTCTGCCGCCAGCACCGCAAAATAGGCCTGCGCCAGACGCAGTATCAACGCCTGTTTCGCGGCCTCGTAACTTGCCAGTGCCTGCGCTGAAATCGATTCGCTGGCCTGCATGGTGTCAAACAACTGCTGGTTATACAGGGTTTGTTGCAGTGAAAGCGTATAACCGTCGGTGGTGAAATCGGAGGTGCCGTCGGTGAATACGCCGGTGGAGTTGCTGGTTTCGGTGGTGTTTTTTTGCGCGAACAGATCGAGCGAAACCGAGGGTAGCAGTGCGGCGGTGCTCTGCGTTTCAGTTTCGGAAATGCCGATGTACTCAGCCTGCGCCGCCTGTAGCACGACATCATTCTGCTGCGCCAGCTCAAGAGCCTCCACCAGGTCGAGCGCATGCAGCGGCAACGACGTCAGGCCGGCACTATAGACAAACAGATGGGCAAGATTTTTTAGTTTCAAGGCAATAATCCGGTGAAGGTAAAAAAATTAATAGGTCGACATGGTGTTATCAATAATTTTAGCCCAGGCATCCAGACCGCCCTGGAGGTTGATAATGTTGTCGAAGCCCGCCTGTTCAAGGTAAGCGCCGATCATCCGGCTGCGAATACCGTGGTGACATATCACCACCGTCTCGCGGCTTTTATCCAGTTCGGTCATCAGCGCGGGAACCTGTGCCATGGGCATCAGCAGGCTGCCCGCCAGATGGCAAATATCGTATTCCCAATCCTGCCGCACATCAAGCAGTAACGGCGCTGAGTCGCTACTGTTGAGATGTTGCTCAAGTTGCTGTGCGTCGAATTCACGCATGATAGCTTGCCGGAAAAATCAAAACAGGAACATTAAAGATAGAGTGGATATTGGCGATTAGAATTCGAAATTACGGGCATCTTGCGAGTCACACAGTCGGCTTACAGAGGTCTCGAATAAATTTTCCGTAGACCATTCATTTTTGCCGATACGGGTCAGCAGCTGCGCTGTCATCGCCGGAGCCTCACCGATAATAACGAACAGCCGCCCCCCCACCTTAAGTTTCTTTTTGTAGGCCTCGGGAATTTCGGGCATGGAGCCGGTAATTGCGATGGCATCGTAAAACTGCTTTTGATTCCAGTCCTTGCAGGCGTCACCGTTGCTGATGCTGACATTATCAATATCATGGGCCGCCAGATTTTTTTGCGCCTGTTCGAACAGTTCGGGGTTGCTTTCAACGCTGTCCACATGGCGCGCCAGCGCGGCCAGGCAGGCGGTGAGATAACCGGTGCCAGTGCCGATCTCCAGCACCACATCATCCTCGCCAATGTTCAGATTTTGCAGTATGCGACCTTCAATGTTGGGGTGCAGCATACTACTGCCGTGGGTCTCGTCACTCAGCGGGATGCAAATGTCGGCATAAGCCAGATTGCGGTACTCAGCGGGCACGAAATCTTCGCGGGGGATTTGGCTAATGACCTCAAGAACGCGGGGGTCGTAAACATTCCACGGGCGCACCTGTTGCTCAACCATATTGAAACGGGCTTGTTCGAAATCCATACTTTCCATCACATGTAGCTATTGAAGTCATCTAATTATGGCTGGGGATTGTACCCCGCGACTCTAAAAGATGGCAAATGCCGGTAAGACCGTATAACGGGAGACAGGTGCCGCGAAAAGGCTGCTTTCAGAAGGCCGGGCAAGGCGCAGCCATTAAGGGTTCACGACTCCAGGAGGCTGTCGGGTTCAGGGAGATTGAAGCGAGTGAGTAGGAAATTTGGACCGCTCTCACGCTTTCGCAGCCAATTCATCCTAAACCCGACAGCCTCCTAGGGTTAATATCGGCTTTAGCATGTTAATATTAACGGCAGTGTTAATACTAAAACCGCAGCTTAAAAGCGAGATATATATATGAGTGCCATCCCAGAAGATTTCCTGCAACGTACTACCGAGTTGTCATCCGCCTCCAGAAAGCCGATGGACGGCTCGACCAAAGTCTATGTGCAGGGCTCCAGAGGCGATATTCAGGTGCCGATGCGTGAAATCCATCTGGAAGATACCGCCGCTACCTTCGGCGTCGAGCCCAATCCGCCGATTCCGGTTTATGACTGCTCCGGCCCCTACACCGACCCGACGGTTGAAATCGACCTGCTCAAGGGGCTGAATAATGTGCGCAGCGCCTGGATTGATGAGCGCGACGATACCGAACTGCTGGACGGCCCAACCTCAGAATTCGGCCAGCAACGGCAGAGCGATCCTGAGCTGGCCAACCTGCGTTTCGAGCATATCAGCGCACCGCGCCGCGCCAAAGCGGGCAAGAATGTCACTCAGATGCATTACGCCAGACAGGGCATCATCACCCCGGAAATGGAATACGTGGCCATCCGCGAAAGCATGAAATTGCAGGAATTGCGCAAAAACCCAGAATACCAGAAGGTGCTGATGCAGCACCCCGGACAGAACTTCGGCGCGCATCTTCCCAGTGAAATCACCCCCGAATTCGTGCGCGATGAAATCGCATCCGGCCGCGCCATCCTGCCGGCCAATATCAATCACCCCGAGCTGGAACCGATGATCATCGGCCGCAATTTCCTGGTCAAGATCAACGGTAACCTCGGCAATTCGGCGGTCACTTCCAGCATTACCGAAGAAGTCGAAAAGATGGTCTGGGGCATCCGCTGGGGTTCCGACACCATCATGGACCTCTCCACCGGCAAGAACATCCACGAAACCCGTGAATGGATTTTGCGTAACGCCCCCGTGCCCATCGGCACCGTGCCCATCTATCAGGCGCTGGAGAAAGTCGGTGGTGTCGCCGAAGACCTCACCTGGGAAATTTTCAAAGACACCCTGATCGAACAGGCCGAGCAGGGCGTGGACTACTTCACCATCCATGCCGGGGTGCGCCTCAAATATGTACCCATGACCGCCAAACGCATGACCGGCATCGTCTCCCGTGGTGGTTCCATCATGGCCAAATGGTGCCTGGCGCATCATAAAGAGAGCTTTCTCTACACCCATTTCGAAGACATCTGCGAAATCATGAAAGCCTACGACATCTCCTTCTCGCTGGGCGACGGCCTGCGTCCTGGCTCGATTGCCGATGCCAACGACGAAGCCCAGTTCGGCGAACTGGAAACCCTGGGCGAGCTCACTAAAATCGCCTGGGAGCACGACGTGCAGGTGATGATCGAAGGCCCCGGCCACGTGCCCATGCAGATGATCAAGGAAAATATGGATAAGGAGCTGGAGGAATGTTACGAAGCGCCGTTCTATACCCTCGGCCCACTCACCACCGACATCGCCCCCGGTTACGACCACATCACCTCCGGCATCGGCGCCGCGCAGATCGGCTGGTACGGCTGCGCCATGCTCTGTTACGTCACCCCGAAAGAGCATCTGGGGCTGCCCAACAAGGAAGACGTGCGCGTCGGTATCATCACCTACAAAATCGCCGCCCACGCCGCCGACCTCGCCAAGGGTCACCCCGGCGCGCAGATTCGCGACAACGCCATGTCCAAAGCCCGCTTTGAATTCCGCTGGGAAGACCAGTTCAAGCTGGCACTCGACCCTGAACGCGCGCGTGCATATCACGATGAAACCATGCCCAAGGACGCACACAAGGTCGCCCACTTCTGTTCGATGTGCGGACCGAAATTCTGCTCCATGAAAATATCCCAGGACGTGCGCGACTACGCCGCCGAGCACGGCATCGGCGAAATCGAAATCGCCCTGGACAAAGGCATGCAGGAGAAATCGGAAGAGTTCAAGAAAGCGGGTTCGGAGATTTATTCCAAGGCATAGTCATGTCGATCTATCTCCCGCTATTTAAAGCGCCAATCAGGCAAAAGCTGAAGAGGTGATTGTCGGTGGCCTGGCAACGGTTTGGCACGGGCTACCCACGGTTTATACTGCTGGCATTGATCTAGTCATTAATCTCGAACAGCAGGAAGCTGAGAAAGCGATAAAATTAATCACCTCTCCTGATCTACAGGCAAGATTACCGGTTGATCCGATGGATTATACTGTCGGATCAATACAGGCGTGCTGGAATGATACAGGCTCGTTTTTCAGTCTACAGCATTATCCTCGTAATGTTCCCCGGAACACCTTCTGTATCATTCTTAAACATTAACCTGTTTTCGGGATTTCTATTCACTCCAGCAGCTCAAGTTTCCGGTATAAAGTGCGTTCACTGACGCCAAGTTTTTTGGCCAGTTCGGTTTTGTTATCAACACGTTTCATGGCCCATTCCAAATAACGTTTTTCCAGTTCTTTCAGGCTGATCAAATCAGAAAAGCAGGCTTTGTCTTTATTGTCGATTTCTGTGGCACATTCATCCGGGAGATGCTGGGTTTCTATAACATCGCCATCGGCCATTAATGTGGCACGTTGTACGATGTTGCACAGCTCGCGGATGTTTCCCGGAAAAGGGTATTGCTGAAGCTGTGTTAGCGCCGGGTCAGACATGCGTATTTTCTCTTCAGGATAATATCGCTTTAACATGCATTCAACTAACAACGGAATATCTTCGTAGCGTTCTCTTAATGTGGGCAGATGCAGGGGAAAGGCGCTGATGCGGTAATACAGATCTTTCCTGAATTCGCCGGCTTCGATCATCAGATTTAAATTTCTGTGCGTTGCCGAAATCAGGCGGAAATCCGCTTTTAAGGCTACAACGCCGCCGACCCGCCGGAATGTTCCGGTCTCGATCAGTCGAAGTAACTTGGTTTGCAAGTTCAGCGGAATATCACCGGTTTCATCTAAAAATAAGGTGCCACCACTGGCGGCTTCAACCAGGCCGATTTTACGTGATTGTGCGCCGGTAAAAGCGCCTTTCTCATGTCCGAATAATTCGCTTTCAAACAGGTTTTCAGTCAGTCCTGAACAGTCCACGGCGACGAAAGGTCCCTTGGCTCGGCGGCTGGCTTTGTGAATAGCTTCAGCTACCAGTTCCTTGCCGGTGCCGGATTCACCCTGTAGTAAAACATTGACGTCACTGCAAGCGACGCGCTGTACCATTTCAATGACGGTGTTAAAGGCAATGGAGCGACCAACCAGGCCCTCGGCCTGGGGTTTGGTGCTGGCGCATTTAACCGATGCCATGGTTTCCAGAAAAAACTTTATCTCCCCCTTTTCGTCGTGGATCGGGCTGAGCTGAACGTCTACATGTTCTTCACCAAATTCAGTGTGATGAACATGGAGAGAGCGTTGTGCCGAGTTGCTTTCCAGGCACAGTTTTAATGGACAGGTCTCGCCCTCCTGATCACAGGGCTTTTTATAGTGATGGGATATTTCATAACAATGGCTCTTGCCATCGACTTTAAAGCCGTACTGCTTCTGGTACGCCTCGTTGGCGGCGACGATAATGTAATCCCGATCCATCAATATCGCCGGGTTGGTGTAGCTATTGAGCATGCCATCCAGAAACGAGGGATTATCGATGGCTTCTTTTGAAATTTTAGTTGAACTCATAATCACTTGCCTTGCAGTTATTCAGTGTGCGTCTGCCATATTTGACAAGATATCATGCCATACCTGCCAAAAATGACAAAGCGTTTCCCTGTATTTAGTCAGGTAAAAGTCAAATAAATGCATTAATTTATATAACTTATTGTTTTTACTGGGCTGTTTAAGAGGTGGCCTGAACCTTGCACTTAGGTGAGCAGCCAAATAACACATGAGAGGAATAAGGCATGGCACATATCGTCATAGTAGGAGCCGGTGTAGGGGGATTACCCTGTGCATACGAAATGAAAGAAGCCCTGAGTAAAGATCACCAGATCACCATTATTAATGAACGTGATCATTTCCAGTTCACGCCCTCGAACCCATGGGTCGCAGTTGGCTGGCGTACCCAGAAAGATGTCTCGGTACCGCTGTCACCGATACTGGCTAAGAAAGGCATTGATTTTATTCAGGATCGGGTCACTAAAATTGATGCCGAAAATAACCGTCTGGAATTACAGGGCGGCGAAACAGTCGCTTATGATTATCTCGTCATTACCACCGGCCCGAGACTGGCTTTTGAAGAGGTGCCGGGTTCCGGCCCCGAAGGTTTCACCTCCTCAGTTTGCAGCACTGAACATGCGGTCACTGCATTGGATGATTTCAACAGGCTGGTCGAAAACCCCGGCCCGGTGATTATTGGTGCCATGCCTTTCGCCAGCTGCTTTGGCCCCGCCTATGAATTTGCATTTATTCTTGATTGTGTGCTGCGCAAGAAGAAAATGCGCAATAAAGTACCGATGACCTTTGTAACCTCGGAGCCTTATATCGGCCATCTGGGTTTGGGTGGTGTAGGCGACTCCAGAGGCATGCTGGAAAGTGATCTGCGTAACCATAATATAAAATTCATCACCAATGCGAAAACAACAAAAGTTGAAGACGGCATGATGTTTGTAGATGAGCTGGATGATGCCGGCAATGTTAAAAAACAGCACGAACTGCCATTTAACTACTCAATGATGCTACCGGCATTTAAGGGCATTGATGCGGTAGCGGAAGTTGAAGGCTTATGCAATCCTCGTGGCTTTGTTCTAATCGATGAATACCAGCGTAACCCCAAATATAAGAATATTTATTCCGCGGGAGTATGTGTGGCAATCCCGCCGGTTGAAGCCACACCGGTACCCACCGGCGCGCCCAAAACAGGGTACATGATTGAAACCATGGCAACTGCGATTGTGCATAATATCGCACACGAAATCGCAGGCGAAAAACCTGAAACCTGTGGCACCTGGAATGCAATCTGTCTGGCAGACATGGGTGATACCGGTGCTGCTTTCGTGGCTTTACCGCAAATACCACCGCGTAATGTGACCTGGTTCAAAAAAGGTAAATGGGTGCATCAGGCGAAAATTGGATTTGAAAAATATTTCATTCGCAAGATGAGGAAGGGGTATACAGATCCTCTATACGAGCGTTACATTCTTAAGATGCTGGGTATAAATAAACTGGAGTGATAGAAAGCTGAAAATTGACAGAGCTAAACAAGGATACTATTGAGTTACATGGAAAGGATACCCTTCA
>JAVVEE010000063.1:0-14686 GCA_032251315.1 Gammaproteobacteria bacterium | reverse complement strand
ACAGGGGTATCGTGGCATTCACCAAAACCTGCGCCATCGCCAGCGCGTTCATCAGCGGCTCGACCGGCACGCTGCATGTTGCAGGGGCCTTAGACATACCCACCGTAGCCTTCTACCCGGCACGGAAGTCCGCTACCGCACTGCGCTGGAAAACCACGAATCAAAGCAGCCGTAGACTTAGCTTTTCACCTGAAACCTATAGCAGTGAAAATGACATGGCAAGCATCAATATTGTAAACAGCGCTGATAAAATCGCCGCATTTCTAGAGCCCTCATCATGAACCATCCAGTCAGCATTATTCTGCCCAATTATAACGGTGCCGGACTTCTCGAAAAAAACCTGCCCGCACTGCTTGAGGCTATTGAAGGCTTTAAACACGAAATCATCGTCATCGATGACTGCTCCAGTGATAACAGCGTCATCTTTCTTGAACAGAGCTATCCCGACATTACAGTAATACAGAACGAAGTTAACCTGGGATTCTCCGCTACCTGCAACAAGGGCATACGAGCAGCACGGCTGGAACTTTTATGTGTAGTCAACACTGATGTCACCTTTACACCCGATTACTTCACTAAAGCCATCAAAGAATTTGACGACACCTCGTTGTTTGCAGTCAAGGGCGATATCATCAACTACAACAGTTCATTCGAAGACGTTATTAATATCGACAGAACAATCTTGCTGTATTACAAACGCGGCTTTCTGCGCTTCGATACAAAGACACCGCTAACTAAAAGAACACTGATATCCGGTGACATCGCACAATTTGTTGGGCTAGGCTGCTGCTTTGTCTGCAGACATGAACAAATGCTAGAACTCGGTGGCTTTGATGAGGTTTATTCACCATTCTACTGGGAAGACGGCGACCTCGGTCATAGAGCTGTGCAAAAAGGCTTCAATCTTCTTTACTTACCTGAGGCAAAAGTTTTTCATCGAGCCAGCTCAACCATCAGCAATTACCGAAGCCATACCCAGCGCAGACTAGTATCTAACCGCAACAAATTTTTATTCACATGGCATCATCTGGATAAAAAACGGCTGTGGCTATCACATGCCCCCCTAATATTTCTAAACCTGTTAAGCCGATGGCTGATACTTGACTGGAAGTACTATGCCGCTTTTTTCTATGCTATAAAACGCCAACTTCAATTTAACCGGTAACTACCATGACATCAGAAACAGTTCTTGTGATTATCAACCTCGGGTGCGGCAACAACAAAATGCCCGAGGAGATCGGCGTAGACATCATAGATGGGCCATGCGTCGATATTGTAGCGGATCTTAATGTCTACCCAATGCCCTTTGAGACTAATAGTGCAGACATTATCAGGTCATCACATTGCTTTGAGTATCTGGATAATACTGTAGCACTGATGGAAGATGTTCACCGAATTCTCAAACCTGGTGGGATTCTGGAGTTTACGGTACCACACGTTAGCAATATAGGGTTTTTCCGCGACCCCACTCACAAGCGCCCGTTTACTTTTTGCACCATGGACTACTTTGTGCGAGAAATTAAAACCGTTAAATACACCCAGATCGAGTTTGAGTATATCGATAGGCAGCTTAGATTTGGCGGTGGCCTGAGAGGAAGGATAGGAAAGCTACTCGCAAGAGTATCGGTGCGCCGGTACGAAAAATACTACTGCTGGAAATACCCGGCCTACGAAATATATTTCCGGCTGCGCGCGCTGAAATAGTAGTCAGCCGTCACCATACCACGATCAGGCAGGATCGCTGCGTTCGGCATAGACCCAATCATCGGCAAAATCAATGCCGTAATCGAAGGTAACCCTTCGAAAAAAAGAGGTGCCCAGAAGTAGAATTTCCTCTTAATATGTACCAAGGAGGTTCTACATGAAAAAAATGATGCCCCGACAGCCAGAACCTAGCCTTTTTTAAGCAGACTGAAGCAGATACCCCGGTCCCGGAGCTGCGCCGGGAATACGGCATGAGCAGCGCTCACCTTCTACAAGTGGCCCGCCATGTATGGCGAGAGGAGGCATCACCCCCAGACAGAAATTGGCACTTATGGTCTAGGCTCTACTTCTTGCACAACTACAAATGGAGGATTAGCCAACGGATTATACAATAGTAGCTGGCTCTCTGAGTTAGATATCATTCATCAAATGCTAAAACACGAAAGCTGACCTCCTGCTTTTTCCATGCTGGGAACAGAATATAGAAACTTATTATCGAACTGCGGAAAAACTGAAAGGATACCATCGATAGTGCAATCATTTTTTTACTCGTGCGTAGTCCTGCATTTTTTGGCTATTACCAAAAATGCACTTTTTGAAAAAAGGTGATCCGTAATATTTCTCATGATAAAACGTTTTAATCTGGATTGGCCTGGCTTCGTACTATGACAATTTCTTTGATAAACAATTCTGAATCCATGTGATTCGAGAAGTCGTTTAAGCGTTTTTGTATTGAAGTACAAAACATGGTGATTTGTATCATAGTATTTACCGATATTACGCTTCCTCATTCCAATCTTTTCCATAAATCGCTTGAGCCTGCTTGAGAATGAGTCGATGTTTGGCACGGCCACAAATAAACACCCATCATCATTGAGGACGCTGTGAATCCTTTCGAGATATTTATTCGGGTCTTTCAGGTGCTCAAGTACCTGATGCATTGTTATAAGATCGTATTTCTGATCAGCCCTCATGGAAAAGAAGTTACCATATTCAGTGCTTATACCTAGTCTGTTGCCTACTTTTTGTGTTGAAACTTTGTCAACATCATATCCATGCGCAACCCACCCCCTTTGCATCGCGGCCTCTAAAAGATGACCATTCCCACAACCAATATCAAGAATTTTTCCAGGTTTGACATGTTTTTCTATGAGAGATAAATAGAAATTGTGTCCGTATAACAAGGCATTATTCCAGTAATCGAAATTTTCATCATTTGTATACTGAGAATAGTATTCAGTAAGATAATTATCTGTATATTGCGGATTCATGAATTGGAACCCGCACAACCCGCATCGTGAAATATTAATGCCTCTGAAATCCTTCAAATAGTCTTTTATATCATCGCTGTTGCAAATGATGCATTTTTTAATTTTTTCATCAAATTCGTATTCGATCATTAATATCACCTATTTTCGTAATGAGTCGCCCCGTATTTCGTCGGGCTGATTAGTTTAAATTAGACTGCTGCAGCGATCGATTCGCTGAGCCGCCGGCAGTAGTTTGCCTCAGCTTCTACGGGCGGTATATACCCGATGCTCTCTAGAAAACGATGGCGGTTAACCCAACGCAGCCGATCTTAGTGGCGATAGAATCAACGGCAGCCAACTACGAAGGATGCACGTCTCGGTACTTCTGAACCAGCCACACCGCACGCTCTCTGACTTCGGGAAATACTTGTTTGTCAGTCATGCCCCCCTCTTCTCAAAAGTTGAAGCCTCTTAAAAATCTGGGGAGCTTCAGCTTGAATTCTTTATTGCGCTCTTAAAATCTTTCAATAACTCATTAGGAACAAATATGTAGTTGGGATCACACTGCCCCAGAATATCCTCTGGAGCATCCATAATTTCCAGGACACGCTCACTGTTAGCACCTAATATAGTATAGTCTTTTGATGTAATTAAATTATATATATCAGATATACGCCCTGTTGCACCGTTGCTTTTATCATTCTCACTTGCCCAAATCTCAATATAAAAGAACGGCCTAAATTTTTCTATTGTGTCCAGCAATCCGTTTAATACAAAAAACTCCGCACCTTCGACATCAACTTTTATTACAGAAATCTGCTTGATATTCAGCAGCTCTATAAAGTCATCACCTTTGACAGTAACGATATCTGACGAATATTCTAAATCTGCTGAGTTTTTAGTTTCATAAACCAGAGATGCGGTCTTATCGCCTAATTTATTTGCATACAGAACCTGAACACCCATCTTGTCAGATAGAGCGAGTGGCAATACTCTTGCATGCTTAAAGTCATTCATTCTGATAAGTTCATTGGTATAGTAATTACACACTGCATTTGGCTCGAAACCAAAATACTCTACTTTGTCTGTTAACACTTTTAACTTGACGAGATATACTCCAACATTGACGCCAACATCAATCACACAACCTTCTTTGCAGTGAATAAAAGCTTTCAGGCATTCTCCCATCCAAATCTCTTTCGGTATAACATAACCACGTCCCATGCCATATATGATGGGATACTTAAGATCTAATCCTAAATAATCGTTTCGAGCAGACTTAATACAGATTTTTGAAAACAACACGATTAGTTCACGTTTTATTTTTTTTATAATACCCATAACCAACTTAACCCCTAAAGTAAACATTATCAATTATCTCTTTTTGATCATTAATTCTTAATGATGATGACATTATTACTGAAATATCTAAGATATATGGTCATGAATGGCGGACACAAAATCCATGGCCATGCCAAACCGAAGACGACAAACAACACTATAACGATTACACCAGCTATTTATTTACTATTAATGCAATCTGTGCTCCAGAAAAGGAATCTCAAAGCTATGATTATTGTCATCATGATGAATACTAGAAATCCAATCAAGCCTATCGTTGCTAAAGTTGGAAAACAAACATCATGAGAATCACCAAATGGTGCTATTTAACGACATTTACTCTTGTCCTGTAAGATCATCATTTCATAATAAAATCACCCAACCCGGTTCCAAGTAGAGGGTACTTCTTCCATTTTTCGAACCCATATCAGCTTACAATTCTTATAAATACATCTTCGTGCTTGATATTATTCAAGCAATTAGTATGACCTAACGGACAGACCCTTTTAAAGCAAGGACTGCAATCCAGATTTTTATAATGAATCACTGCATTTTCTGTCAGCGGCGGAGTGTACTCAGGCGTTGATGAACCATAAATCACATTGAGCTTTATACTCACAGCAGCCGCTACGTGCATCAGGCCGGAATCGTTTGTTACCGCCTGCTCGGCACAGGAGAGCAGGTCAACGGTGTCGACCAGTTCGGTTCGACTGCAGAGGTTAATCGCGTGCGCCCCCAGCCCCGAGGTAATGGCGACACCCAGCGCCTTCTCTTTGGCTGAGCCGATCACCCAGACCTGATAGCCTTTATCGATTAACAACGTTGCGAGTTGCCGGTAATGTTTTTCCGGCCACTGTTTTGCCGGGCCGTATTCGGCGCCCGGCATCATGGCGATTACCGGGCGGTCATGATCAAGACCCAGCTCTTTAATTAATCTTTCGCGATTGCTTGCATCCACTTCCAGCCTGGGAAAAGGAATGTCCGGTACCTGAGTGAAGTCACTGTCATAGGCATGTGCCACGTAGCGCTGCACGGTCTGCTTGAGCAGGTTTTTATCCAGTTGGCGAATGTCGTTGAGCAGGCCGTAGCGCATTTCGCCACGATAACCAGTGCGCACTTTTGCGCCGGCAAAAAAGGGCACCAGCGCCGACTTCCACGATCGCGGCAGCACGATGGCGTGGCTGTAACTGTGCTTGCGCAACGACCTGCCTAATCTGATTCTGCTCAGCAGTGAAAACTCGCCATGGCCAACCGCCAGGGCTATGCCGCGATTGACCTGCGGCATTCGCTCAAGTATCGGTAGCGACCATGCAGGTGCAATCACGTCGATGCTGCAATCCGGATAAAGTTTTTTCAGCGTGATGAATAAGGACTGCGCCATCACCATATCACCGACCCAGGAGGGGCCGACAATCAGATAGCGTCTGCGCGTATCGGACATGGTTTATGCGCTGACCAAACTGTACTGCTCGGCAATGTCGACATTTTTTCGCAGGTGGCTGGTGTTGATGGTGCCGACGATCATGCTGCTCACTGCAGGCTGAGTAAGCACATGCTGAAAAGACTTTTCTATGCCGTGACCGCCTTCTGCTACACCGGCATAGCCGCTCAGCAAACCCTTTTTGATGACCACGCCTTTATGCAACTCTCCGGCCCTGTCCAAAACGGCCTGCTCTTCATTGTATTCGAGATTGCAGGTTGCCATTACCACATCACAGTTTTCAACAACCCAGAGGCCGCCTTCGACGGTTTTGCTGGACATGCCGAATGCCCGAATCAAACCTTTCTGCTTGAGCCTTTCCAGTTCGGTCAGGGCATCGGTCTGATGGATAACATTCATATCGTCACCGCTGGAATGCACCAGCACTACATCGAGGTAATCGCGACGCATTTTTCTCAGGCTGCTCTCCACGCTTTCACGGGTATGTTTGGCGGAGAAATCAAAGCGTGATTCCCCTTTTTCAAAAATTTCACCGACCTTGGTTTCGATGACCCAGTCGTGGCGCTGCGCCAGCAGTTTGCCCAGGCGTTCTTCGCTGGTGCCGTAAGCGGGCGCAGTGTCGATAAAATTAATGCCCAGCGACCAGGCCAGATCGAGAATGCGCATGACATCCTCGTCATCGGGAATTTTAAATTCCTGCGGGTATTTGACCTGCTCGTTGCGGCCAAATTTAACGGTACCCAAACCCAGCACACTGACATCGATGCCGGTTGAGCCTAAGTTTCTTTTTTCCATCACATTGACCACCTTGATGCTTCGTTCCATGGCAGAGTCGCGTAAGCTGGCTTTGACCACAGCGGCAGCTCAGCCTTAGCCTCAGCCACTCGCATCAGTTTTTCATCATCAATCATTTCTAAAATCCGTTCGGCCATCACCGGTGCCAGCGCCATTTTTGTCGGCCACGCGGTCATCACTTTATTCTGTTGTTCAACGTAAAATGTATCGGGTCGTTTTGTGCCCGGCTTCTTCACTTCGGCGCGACTAATATCCAGCGTTGCCCACTGCAATTTCGACTGATCCAGCCAGGGGATCAGCTCTTCCAGCTCGGCTTGCGCCTGTTTAATCTGTTCGGCATCGGAACGCGCCACGCCGTCTTCGGCCAGCTGCCCGCCCAGATACCAGACCACTTCGCCCTGCTCATCACGGTTTGAGGTAATGGTAATGCGCGGGTTAACGCTGCTGCCCATGCAGTGCGCAAACACCATGTCAGTCAGCCCGCCGCGCAGCATCACCATTTTTAATGGGCGCAACTGCATCTGCGGTTGCTGCAAGCCTAACGCGGACAATAAGCTTTCATTTCCCTGCCCGGCGGTCAGTATGATTTTTTTGAAGTTGAATTCAAAGTGTATGTCATCCTGCGCCTGGACAGATAAACTGTCGTTATCATATTTAATGCTGCCAGCCTTTATCGCCAGTATCGAAGCCATCACCGGTTCGGCAATGGCGCGCACTACACTCATGGCATCAAACACCGGCTCATCCAGCGCATAAATCTGGCCTTTGAAACCGGCGTGCCTGAACAACGCAGGGCGGGCGTTTTCAGCCAGCTCACTGGTACGCGCTCGCATCACCTTGCTGGCAAAAAAACCGGAAACGCGGGACGTTAAGCTGGAGGTTGACCACAGATAATGCGCTTCGGATAACAGCGTTGCCTGCGTTAAATCAAGTACGCCCTGACCTTTATAACAATTGCGCCACAGCGCGGGCATGTCGGCCACCGCTTCTGAGGAGGCACTCAGCTTTCCGGTTAAGGCGTATTTGGTGCCACCGTGGATGATGCCCTGGGCAAAGCGGGTCTGGCCTGCACCCAGGGCTTCGGCTTCCAGCAACACGGCTTTATAACCCGCCTGCTTCAACCGGGCCAGCGTCCACAACCCGGCGATGCCACCACCCACTATAACAACATCGATGTTTACGGCAGTACTGGCGGTCATTACTTCGATGTGCCCTTGCCTCGAATCGAACCGATTATTTCAGTGGTTGAAATGCCACTCGTATAAGACAGCACCTTCACCTGCCCCCCGGCCTTGCGCACACAGTCACCGCCCGGAATTTTATCCGGATCGTTATCGCCGCCTTTCACCAGAATGTCCGGTTGCAGTTCGCAGATCAGGCGCGTGGGTTCGTCTTCTACGAAGGGCACGACCCAATCGACACATTCCAGCGCCGACAGCATGCGCATTCTATATTCGACGCTGTTCACCGGACGATCCGCGCCTTTCAGACGCCGCACAGTTTCATCGATATTGACCGCCACCAGCAACCGATCACCCAGCTCGCGCGCCTGCTCCAGATAGGTGACATGACCGGCGTGCAGAATATCAAAGCAGCCGTTGGTCATGACAATGGTCTCGCCATGCTGGCGGCAGGCCGCGACCGCCTTGAACAGACTCGCCTCGTCGAGCACGCCACGCTCGACCACAAAATATTCGCGATTCGCCTGCTGCAACTCTTCCACGGTAACGCTGGCGGTGCCGGATTTGGCCACCACCAGCCCTGCGGCGAAATTGGCCAGCGCCGTACTCTGCGTTAGATCCTGACCCGACGCCAGTGCTGCGGCCAGGGTGGAAATCACGGTATCGCCTGCGCCGGTGACATCAAACACGTCGCGCGCGCGGGTCGGAGAATGGGTCACGGATTTGCCGCCCTCGATCAGGCTCATGCCGTGCTCACTGCGTGTCACCAGCAGGGCGCCGAGCTGATGCTGCGCGCGCAGCTGCTCGCCTTTCTCGGCCAGTTCGTCATCATTGGCACAGGGCCCCACTACGGCTTCGAACTCGGAGAGATTCGGCGTAATCAGGCTCGCGCCCGCGTATTTGCTGAAGTCGCTGCCCTTGGGGTCGATCAGGATGGGAATGTTTTTCTGCCTGCACAGGGCGATCAGAGCCTGCACATTGCGCAGGCAGCCCTTGCCGTAATCCGAACAGACCACCACGTCATGCTCAGCCAGCAACTTGCCGAATTCGGCCTCCATGGCAGAGAGATCCTGGCCGATAAAGCCGTCTTCAAAATCCAGACGGATCAGTTGCTGATGACGGCTCATCACCCGCAGCTTGGTGACGGTGGCGTTATTTTTAAGGCGGATAAAATGCGTATTCACGCCGGCGGCTTGCAGGCTTTTTTCCAGTGCATTGGCGGCGTCGTCATCACCGGTCAGACCCAGCACGGTACTGTGCCCGCCCAGAACTGCGATATTCAGCGCCACGTTTCCGGCACCGCCGGGGCGCTCTTCAATCTCGCTGACATGCACCACCGGTACCGGCGCTTCGGGCGAGATGCGCGAAGTCGGGCCGTGCCAGTAGCGATCCAGCATGAGGTCGCCGACCACCAGCACCCGGGCGTTTTTGAAAGAGGGTATTTGTACGTGCATGTTTGTTTCTTAATTTAATCCTTGAGAATGTATTCGCAACCACAATAGGGGCATTTTGCCGAGCCGGTTTCTTCCACCGGAATATAAACCTGAGGATGCGAATCCCACAGACTGGTGCCCGGCATCGGGCAGTGTATCGGCAGTATGCTTCTCAGCACCTCGTGCACCCTGTTTTCATTCGGCACATCAAGGTCAGGCTGGTCGACGGTTCTTGGATTCGGCATTTTCTGACAACTCCTGTCTAAAACTTTTTCAAAAAAATAATTAAACTAATGTCAGCCATTCCGGATGCATATCCAGACGACCATGCACCAGATCAAAATAGAGCGCCTGCAGTTTTTCGGTAATTGGTCCCCGTACTCCGGTGCCGATAACGCGATTATCCACTTCTCGCACCGGCGTAACTTCCGCAGCGGTGCCGGTGAAAAAGACCTCGTCGGCAATATAGACTTCATCGCGGGTAATGCGTTTTTCACGCAGTTCATAGCCCTGGCTACTGGCCAGTTCGAACAGGGTGTTGCGGGTAATGCCGTTCAGCGCCGAGGTTAAGTCCGGGGTATAAATCACACCATCGCGCACGATAAAAATGTTTTCGCCGCTACCTTCCGCAACATAGCCTTCATTGTCCAGCAGCATGGCCTCATCATAACCGCAGGCGATAGCCTCCTGCAGCGCCAGCATGGAATTGATGTAGTGGCCGTTGGCTTTGGCCTTGCACATGCTGATGTTGACGTGGTGCCGGGTGTAGGAAGAGGTGCGCACACGAATGCCTTTTTCCAGCGCCTCCTTGCCCAGATAAGCGCCCCATTCCCAGGCCGCTATAATCACATGCACCTTCAGATTATCCGCGCGCAGACCCATGCCTTCCGAACCGTAAAAACACATCGGGCGGATATAGGCGGTTTCAAGGTTGTTCTGTTTCACCGCCTGGCGCTGCGCCTCGCTGATGGTGGCCTTATCAAAGGGCATTTTCATCTGCATGATGTGGGCCGAATCGAACAGGCGGCGGGTATGTTCTTCCAGACGGAAAATCGCCGTGCCCTTATCGGTCTTGTAGGCGCGCACGCCCTCAAACACGCCCATGCCGTAATGCAGGGTATGTGTGAGCACGTGCACTTTGGCATCACGCCACGGCACCATCTCACCATCGAACCAGATTACACCGTCACGGTCATCCATGGTCTGCATTATTGTTCTCTCCACACATTCATTATTATTACCCGTCAATTTGTATAAAGCGCCTTTATTTAATCCTGTTATCAGGCGCTTGCATTAAATAGTCACGACCGCCCTATGCAGTCATTCGATCTGTTCTTTTGCCGGCATCAAACGCTGCCACACGGCTTCCACTTTTTCCCGGTAGACCGACATCGTTTCGTCATCCAGCGCGGCAATCATTAACGCCTGCCGGTTGACCTGCCGGCGATACTGCCGGTAAGCCTGGCTCAAGGTCTCTGACTCCTGCGCCGTAAACCAGTCACAGGCAACCAGCTGACTCAAAAAGATCAGCGTTGAGGTGCTCTCCAGCAGTTCACTGTGCGTCTGCGCGTGCAGCAAAACCCCCGCCTGCGTCAGAAATTCGATATCAATAATACCGCCGATATCCTGCTTGATATCAAAGCGGGTCGTATCCTTGCTGCCCAGGTGGTCGCGCATTTTATAGCGCATTTTAGCGACATCATGACACAAAGACTGCGCATCGCGCGGCCTCGCCAAAACCGAATGGCGAATTCTAGCAAATTCCTGCCGCACGTGGTCATTTCCGGCCACAATCCGTGCCCTGATTAACGCCTGATGCTCCCAGGTCCAGGCCTTGTCCCGCTGGTACAGCTCAAAGGCATTCAGGCTGCTCACCATCAGGCCCGATTGCCCCTCCGGTCGCAGCCGGATATCGGTCTCGTAGAGCAGGCCGGAATGCATGCGCGCGCCCAGAATATGCAGCACCTTCTGCGCCACCCGGCTAAAAAAGGTCGAGTTGTCGATGATTTTGTTACCCGCCGCATCGCCTTCGGTGAGCTGGTTTTCACCGGCGCTGCCGTGCAGAAAAACAATATCCAGATCAGAACCGTAACCCAGCTCCAGCCCGCCCAGCTTGCCGTAGGCGACAATGGCGATGCCGGGAAAAATGGTTTCGCCCTCGATGCAGCACACCGGCCGGCCATGCTTGTGACACAGCTCGTCCCAGGCCAGTTGCAGGGTCTTCACCAGAATCACTTCGGCGATATGGCTGAGCGTGCTGCCCACATCGGTCACGGCCAGAATCTGATTGACATCGAGTACGGCGGTTTTCATCACCTGGGTATTTTTGAACTGACGCAGGCGATCCATATACTGCTCAAGATCACCCACCTGCACCGAAGACAGCAGGTACTCCAGCTCCTGCGCCAGCGCCTGGTAATCCTTGGCCTGATAGAGCTCGTCGGCGTCCAGCAATTCATCCATCAGAATCGGCTGCGCCTTTAGTTGCTGCACGAACCAGGCACTGGTGGCGCACAGCGACAGCATCTGCGCGCGCGCCTGCGCATATTCCAGCAACAGGTTGATGTAGACCTGACGACCCGCCACCGCGCTCAGGATCTGCAATACCCGTTCCATTAGCACGTCGGGTTCCGGATACGCGGCGATGGCCGCCAGCAGTTTCGACAGCAACTTCAGCAGCCGCTGCGCAGCCTGCTCGGAGAGGCTGCGGATGCGGGCATCCTTGCGAAAAGCCTCCAGTTTTTTCAGCGCCACTTCGGCATCGGAAAAATTGTTTTTTTCCAGCCAGTGCCGCAGCTCCTCCGCATCTGCACTATTCGCCCAGTAGGCCTTGAGCGCCGACGCCTGCTCTTCGACGACTGAAGGCTCGTCCCCTTCACGTGAAATAATCGCCTGAAATACCGCGTGCACGTTATCGCGGTGCGCTTCGATTTTCGGAGCCAGCGCCTGCCAGCTCGCTTCATTCATGGCCAGCGCCAGCCTTTGCCGTGCCACATCGTCTACGGGCAGGTTGTGCGCCTGCATGTCCCTGTACATCTGAATTCTGTTTTCCAGTCGGCGCAGAAAACGATAGGCCTGCTGCAACCGGGTCACTTCATGGCTTTCCAGCAACTTCATTTCCGCCAGCAGATCCAGCACCGGCATAATGCCGCGCATTTGCAGTGCGGTATCGTGGCCGCCACGCAGCAGCTGAAAAGTCTGGCCGATGAATTCAATCTCACGGATGCCGCCGCGCCCCAGCTTGATGTTGTCGACAATGCCCTTGCGGCGCACCTCGGATTCGATCATGCCCTTCATTTCACGGATGGATTCAAAGGTCGAAAAATCCAGATAGCGCCGGTAGATGAATGGCCGCAAGGTGGCCTCCAGCTCTTCGATGTCCGACTGCCTGCCCGTCAGCGCCCGGGCCTTGATCATGGCGTAACGCTCCCAGTCGCGGCCCTGCGACTGGTAGTAGTTTTCGACCGCGCCAAAACCCATCACCAGCGGGCCGCTTTCACCATAAGGGCGCAAGCGCGTATCCACCCGGAAAACAAAACCGTCCTGGGTGGTCTCATTGAGAAACTTGACCAGTTTTCCGGCCAGGCGCAGAAAAAACTCATGGTTGGATAATGGCCGTCCGCCCTGCGTTTCGCCCTCTTCCGGGTAGACAAAAATAAGGTCGATATCAGACGAAAAGTTGAGCTCCCGGCCCCCGAGTTTGCCCATGCCCAGCACCAGCATGAACTGCGGCACGCCGGCCTCGCTCATCGGTGTACCCATGACCTCAACCGCCTGATGATGCAGGTAATTCAGGGTCTCGGAAACCATGGCTTCGGCGAAATCGCTGAGCTCATGCAGAATCTGCTCCAGCGGAGCCAGTTCATTCAGATCGCGCCAGGCAATGCGCAGCATCTCCTGCTGGCGCTGCACGCGCAAAGCGTCCATCACCGCCGCCTCATTGTCCGGCGCGGCCGCCAGAGCGGACTGGATTCGAGTTCTGAAATCGGCCAGTTTCGAACCGCTCTCAGCCCCCTGCTCGAGCAGGGCTTTCAGCATGGCGGGCTTACGGGTAGACAGGCGCGCGACAAAGTCGCTACACACCCAGACCCGGCCAACCACCGCCAAAGCAACCGGCAGATCAGTGGACAGACCCTGCGCCGCACACGCCTGACACCAGTGCTGCCAGTACAAACTGGCGGAATCACGCAGCGCGGCTGGCAGCGTGTCGGTTAATTCGGAAGGGATTGAAGACATGCTTTAACTTAGAACGAATGGCGGGAGAAATACAGGCTTTCTTTGCCGGTGCACCCATAATTTTTTTACAGCAACGACAATTGCCGCGAGCCGGAGCCGTACCAACAGCCCGAATGGATAGAAGTCAGACCGCCGGTATCACATATGAGGAACAGACTTTAGCCAAAAATCCCCTTCAGGGTAAAGAAGAAGATAATCGAAAGTATCGCCCCTGCCGGCAGGGTGATTACCCATGACATGAAGATGTTGCGGATTACATTGAGATTAAGGGCGGCCATGCCACGCGCCATTCCCACGCCCAGTACCGCGCCCACCAGTGTGTGGGTGGTGGATACCGGAATCCCCGTGCCTGATGCCAGTACCACGGTGGTGGCGGCGGCCAGTTCGGCGGCAAAACCTCGACTGGGGGTGAGCTCGGTAATCTGTTTGCCAACGGTGGCGATGACTTTACGGCCATACATCATCAGGCCCGCCACGATACCAATCCCGCCCAGCAACAGCACCCACATCGGCAGCGTCGATTTACTCATGATTTCGCCGCCACTGCTGACGATGCCTACCACGGCGGCCACAGGGCCAATGGCATTGGCGACATCGTTGGAGCCGTGCGCAAAAGCCATGCCACAGGCGGTGACGATCATCAGCACACCGAATACTTTTTCGACATTGGTGTAGTGAAAATGTTTGTCGGCCGCAGGATCGATCTTGATTCGCATAATAAAAAATCGGCCGACGAGCATGACGACAATACCGATGGCCACCGCGTAGGCGTAACTTTCCGCCAGGGTAATTTCCAGACCAACGTGCTTGAGCCCCTTGGTCATGGTCACCAGCGCCATCATGAAGCCGGCCAGAAATATATAGAGCGGCACATAACGCTTGGCGTATTTCAGCGGATCCTCACGATTGAGAATCAGCTTCTGTACGCTGCGGAAGAGTAGATAGGCGATGGTTCCCGCCAGCAGCGGTGAGATCACCCAGCTCGCGACAATGAAACCGATTTTATCCCACTTCACCGCTTCCATGCCGATGCCAACCATGGCGAAGCCGACAATCGCACCCACGATGGAGTGCGTGGTTGAAACCGGCCAGCCGTTATGCGAGGCGATCAACAGCCATAAGCCTGCCGCCAGCAGGGAGGCCAGCATGCCGTACAGCAACAGGTCGGGGGAACCGGAAATGATTTCGGCATCGACGATGCCCTTGCGAATCGTCTGCGTGACCTGACCGCCCGCCAGCACGGCGCCGGCAAACTCGAATATCGCCGCCACGACAATCGCCTGCTTGATGGTCAGCGCCTTCGAG
>JAVVEE010000062.1:0-14934 GCA_032251315.1 Gammaproteobacteria bacterium | reverse complement strand
ACGCGCTGAGAATACATCCGTGTACGCTCGGCAGCAGCATCCCTGCTGCTGACGGTCTTGATTGAAGGGTATCCTTTTCATGCGTTTTGTTAGTACCTAACCAGCCGGGAATATTTGTGATTAATCAGAAGACAGTATCGGATACAGATCTCCTTAATATTCTGGATCGCGGAGTCACCGTAATTACCGGGAATAACCGACTGGCAGGGCATACTCGTCAGTGCTACGAAAAATCGGCGATGGCAAAAGGACGTGAAGTTTGGCCCACACCGCAAATCCTACCCTGGACAACCTGGTTACAGAACGTATGGGAAGATGCAGTTGTCTCAGGTGTGCTGCCGGCGCCTAATCTTTTATTGACTGCGCAACAAGAGCAGCAACTATGGAAAGAGATCATTGCATCCTCAATGAGCGAACACCCATTGCAGCAGGAGGCCGGGACAGCACGTCAGGCGCAGCAGGCGTGGGAGATGATGCAGTCGTGGCAATTACAGCCGGATGCTGCAACTTTTAATTACAACAGTGACAGCACAACTTTTTTGCAATGGACGATGGCATTTGAGTCACGTTGTCGTGCCAATGGCTGGCTATCTGCAACACGGCTTTTTGATGAACTTTTGCTTTGCTTAAAAGAAGGCACACTGGCTGTACCCGGCGAACTGGCACTGCTTGGTTTTGATGAGCTTACCCCTCAGCAACAGACACTGTTAAATGCATTCGCTGAATCAGGTTGTGAAGTTAACTGGCTACAACTTGCGGGCAAGAAAAATAAGGCGGTCAGTATCGGTTGTACAGATGCGCGAGTAGAGGCACTGACCATCGCCAGATGGGTGCGTCAGCGACTGGAAGAAAGTCCCCAGATGAATATCGGTGTCATCGTTCCCGAGTTTTCCCAGCAGCGGAAAATTATCATCCAGGCATTCGATGATGTTCTGGTGCCGAACGCATTGTATCCCGGTAATCAGTCAGTCACACGGCCCTATAATCTTTCGCTGGGTTTGCCGCTGAGTTCCTATCCGATTATCAACACAGCACTGCGAGCACTCAGCCTGCTGGAGAGAACCTTTAGCCTGGAAGATGCCGGCAAAATATTGCGCACGCCATTCATTGCAGGGTGGGAGCAGGAAGCAAATGCACGCGCATTGCTTGAGGGACATTTACGCGAAGCCGGTGAGCTGCAACTGTCGTTAAAGACGCTGCGTTACCATGCATCACAAACAGGTAAAGCGTATGTATGTCCTATGCTTGTCAGCAAGCTGGAAGTCTGGCAAGAACTGTCGCAGAAACTACCACGTTCTAATACGCCGGGCCAGTGGTCGGAAAACTTTGCCCATTTATTAAATGCCTTAGGCTGGGCAGCAGGCCGCCCATTATCGAGTGAGGAGTATCAGGCCACGGAAGCATGGTGTGATTTGCTGCTCAGCTTCGCAACACTCGAACCCGTCACCGGTGCCATGACGATATTTGCCGCAATAGCTCAGTTACGCCAGCTGGCCGGAGAACGTACCTTCCAGCCACAGACGGGCATGTTGCCGGTTCAGGTACTGGGGCTGCTGGAAGCCGGTGGCCTGCAGTTCGACGCGCTCTGGATCATGGGGCTGCATGACGGTATATGGCCGCCATCGCCGCGTGCAAACCCGTTTATCCCTTTACCACTACAGCGAAAATTCGCCCTGCCGCATTCCAGTGAAGAGCGCGAATTACAGGTATCGCAGCGTATAACCCGCCGGATGCTGGCAGCGGCAAGCGAGATAATCGTGAGTTATCCGCAGCGCAATGGTGATGAAGTGCTTAGATCAAGTCCGCTCATCGCTGACTTGCCCCCGATTGATCTTGATGCGTTACAGCTTCGCCCTTCACCGACGTGGCGTGATCTGGTTCACGCCAGTGCGGATCTGGTCACTCTTGATACTGATGTTGCGCCGCCCCTGGCCGGAGAAGAGACGCGGGGGGGCAGTTCGGTTTTCAAATATCAGGCAGCGTGTCCCTTTAGAGCGTTTGCAGAATTACGTCTGGGTGCACGACCACTGGCTCAGGCGGAGATTGGACTGGATGCGATGGCGCGTGGCTCGTTAATCCATAGCGTGCTAGAAAAAGTATGGACAGTGCTGGAAACACAGAAAAAATTGCTGGAGATGGACAATGCCCAATTACAACAACTCATCACAACATCGGTTGCAGAAGCCATAGAAGCCATTGCTTACCGTTATCCGCAAACATTAACCGGGCGCTTTCGTGAGATAGAACACGAACGAATTTGCCGTCAGCTGTCGGCATGGCTGGAACTGGAAAAGCAGCGACCGCCCTTTCATGTTGTTGAAAAAGAAAAGAAGCATGAAGTTGTTGCAGGCGGTGTGCGTGTCAATCTGACGGTAGACCGCATCGATAAACTGAAAGATGATCATTTACTTGTCATCGATTATAAAACCGGCGAAGTCAAACCCGCGCAATGGTTCGGCGAGCGACCTGAGGAGCCGCAACTGCCGCTTTATGGTATGGCCGTAAAGGGCGATGTTGCAGGCGTTTTATTTGCGCAGGTGAGAGCAGGCGACATGGCTTTTAAGGGAGTGACGGAAAGCGAGAGTCTGATCGACGGCGTAAAGTCTTTTGAGAAATTGCAGCAAACAAAAGAGCTGGGCTCATGGACAAAAGTACTGGATCAATGGTGCGACACCATGGAAAACCTTGGCAGGGCTTATCGCAATGGTGACGCCTGGGTTGATCCAAAAAAATATCCTCAAACTTGCGACACAACCTATTGTGAGCTCAAGCCATTGTGCCGGATTAATGAAATGACCATTCTGGATGGTGACGACTCCGGTGAGGATGATCAGTTATGAATAATTCAATAAATATTGCTGATCAGAAAGAGCGTTTGCGCGCACTTGATCCAGAAACTTCCTTTATTGTTCAGGCACCCGCCGGTTCGGGAAAAACCGGGCTGCTCACGCAACGGTACATCATGCTTCTTGCAGGCGTTGATGCGCCGGAAGAGATTGTTGCGATTACCTTTACGCGTAAGGCGGCCGCTGAAATGCGTGATCGCATCCTGCAGGCACTGGAGCAGGCAGACAGTGATCAGCCGCCTGATGAGGCGCATGAAAAACACACCTGGGAACTGGCACGAAAAGCCATCGCGCGTGACCGCGAAAAAGGCTGGAATTTACTGAATAATCCGAGTCGCCTGCGCATTCAGACGATTGATTCCCTGTGCACAAGTCTGTCCCGTCAGATGCCGGTACTCTCCCAGTTTGGCTCGGTTCCCGCGATTACAGACGACGCCGAGTCGCTCTATCTCGAAGCGGCGAGAAACACCATCGCTGACCTTGAATCTAATGAACAATGGTCAGACTCAATTTCACATCTCATCCAGCATTTAGATAGCCGGCTGGTTACCTTGCAGGGGCTGATTTCGACCATGCTGGCAAAGCGTGACCAGTGGCTACGCCACGTCGCTAATCCGGCTAATCCCGGGTTGATCCGCCACCATCTTGAACAGGCCATTGTCAGGATAATTGAAGAGGTGTTAAGCGATTTGGCCATGCATGTGCCCAAAGCATGTGAGACGGAACTGCTCGCGCTGGCACGGTTTGCAGCAGGTAACATTGCGGAATCGGATTCCTTGATTGCTACCTGTCGTGACCAGAAAAACCTTCCCGGATTTTCACTCGAAGATCGGCAGCAGTGGGAAGGGCTGGCAGAATTGCTGTTAACCGCCGATGGCAACTGGCGAAAACGGCTGACGAAAAAAGAAGGCTTCCCGGCACCGTCGACCACAAAGGATAAGGAAGCGAAATCGCTCTACACAGACATGAAACAGCGTATGTCGGAGCTGCTTGAATCCCTGCATGACAACGATGATTTCAGGGCGAAGCTTGTGCAATTGCGAATGCTGCCATCGCACCAGTATAAAGAGGAAGAGTGGGAAACCCTGCAGGCACTGTTTGAACTTTTACGACTGGCGGCAGCGCATCTGGAAATTGTTTTTAGTGAACGTGGTCAGGTTGATTTTCCGGCGCTGGCGCAGGCGGCGATCAGGGCGCTGGGCGAGCCGGATGCACCGACTGATCTGGCGCTGGCGCTGGATTATCGGATTCGACATTTACTGGTTGATGAGTTTCAGGATACAGCCGTCAATCAATACAAACTGATTGAAGGATTGACAGCGGGCTGGCAGCCGGACGATGGCCACACTTTGTTTGTCGTAGGCGATCCGATGCAGTCTATATACCGTTTCAGGGAGGCAGAGGTGAGTCGCTTTCTCGACGCACGGCACAATGGTATTGGACAGGTATCACTGGAATTTTTGCGACTCAGCGTTAACTTTCGCTCACAACAGGGTATCGTTGACTGGGTTAATGAAAAATTCCCCCTCATACTGCCGCAAGAGGATGACATCGCCAGTGCGGCGGTTTCATATGCAGCATCAGAATCATTTCACACTCCGTTGCAGGGAGCGGCGGCGATTTTTTATCCCTACGTGGAAAAAGATTATGCTGCGGAAGCTGCGAAGGTTGTATCCATAGTCAAGCAGGCCAGAGCGGAACATCCCGACGGGGAAACGGCTATTCTGGTGCGCGGTCGAACACATCTGGTGGACATTGTTGAGCAATTGCAGCAGGCGAATATCGGATTTCAGGCTGTGGAAATTGAGCGCCTGCAACATCGGCAGGTCGTGCAGGATCTATCCGCACTGACCAGAGCTTTATATTATCGACATGATCGTATTGCCTGGTTGTCCATTCTTCGTGCGCCATACTGTGGCTTAACGCTTAACGATCTCAATATACTGGCCGGTGATGATAAATATCAGACCATCATTGTTCTGCTGCAACAGCAGGAGCGCATCGATCGATTAAGTGAAGATGGCCGCTGCCGACTGGCGCGGGTTCTCCCTATTCTTGAAGCCGCACTCATGGCGCAGTCGCGTTGTCAGTTGCGCACTTATGTTGAAGGCACATGGATTGCGCTTGGCGGTCCGGCCTGTGTTACCGATGAAACAGATCTGGAAGATGCGGAGGTGTACTTCCAGTTGCTGGAAACGCTGGATGATACCGGCGATGCACCCGATAGCTATGCGCTGAATAAAAAACTGGAAAAATTATTTGCGCTGCCCGATGTGGAAGCCGATTCATCTTTGCAGATCATGACAATTCATAAAGCAAAGGGCCTCGAATTTGATTCCGTGATTTTACCGGGACTCGGCCGCAAGCCGAGGAATGATGATAAGAAATTATTATACTGGCTGGAGCGCCCCAACGCTTCAGGCGGGAGTGACCTTATTCTCGCCCCGATTAACGCACAGGGTGAAGACACAAATCCGATGGCCGCTTATTTGCAGGATCTGGATAAAGTGAAAAGGCGCAATGAAGATGGCCGCCTGTTATATGTTGCGGCCACCCGCGCCAAAAAACGCCTGCACTTGCTCGGGCATGTCGACTTTAAAGAGAAAGAGGGCGAGAGAATATTAGGCAAGCCTCCCGGAGATTCGCTGCTGGCACGTTTGTGGTCGGTGGTCGAAGAGGATTTCCAGTCCGCGCTTGCCGGCTACAGTTACAGCAATGCTGCCGGCGAAAAAACAGCGCCCCCGCTTACTGCCACTCTGGAGCGAACGCGTCTGGCTACCGCCTGGTCGCTGCCTGCGCCACCTTCCCCCAGTGAGGCTGTCGGTGAAATAATTAATGACACCATCGGTGACGTCGTCGAGTTCGGCTGGGCCGGAGAAACCGCCCGCCATGTGGGAACGGTGGTGCATCGATTGCTTCAGCGAATCGGGGAGAGCGGAATTGAAAATGTAGGTGAACGGGAGTTGCAAACTTACGCAGCTATCAGCCGCTCAATGTTATCGCGACTGGGTGTTTCGGAAGCCTATCTTCAGGCAGCCGTAGAGAAAACAGAAGCCGCGTTGCGCTCTACTTTTGAAAATGAACGGGGGCGCTGGATATTAAGTAATCGGCATCAACAGGCGAAATGTGAGCTGGCCTTAAGTGGCGTACATGATAAACGTGTTATGCACATGATCATCGATCGCACCTTCATCGATGACGAAGGTACCCGCTGGATCATCGATTACAAGACAGGTGGTCACGCCGGTGGCGGGCTGGATGAATTTCTTGATCGAGAGCAGGCGCGTTATTCTCAGCAATTGCAGGCTTACGCCAGGGTGATGAGAAAGCTGGAAGACAGCCCGATTCGACTGGGGCTGTATTTCCCACTTCTGGGTGGATGGAGAGAGTGGTCGTTTTAGGAGGCTGTCGGATTTAAGATGAATTGGCTGAGGAAACGGGATTTCCGATCGTGCTCAGAGCTTGTTATTATTCACAACCATCCCTATATATAGTTAGGATATTCCATTCATTTTCACCATTGACCCCAACACTGATTCACTATGAAAAAACCCAATCCAGATACGATTTACCTGAAAGATTACTCCCAGCCCGCTTACTGGATCACCGATGTTGATCTGCTGTTCAATCTTGAAGAGGCGCAGACGCAGGTCAGTTCGACATTGACGCTGAGCAGAAACGAAAGCATTGCCGGTGAGCAGCCACTGGTGTTGCAGGGGGAGGAACTGGTTCTGGAGAGTGTTTCGCTGGATGGCCGCGTGCTTGAGGCGGCTGAATATACAGTGACTGATACCGATCTCACTATTCATGCGGTGCCCGCGACTTTCACGCTGGAAATCAAAACCGTCATCAAGCCGCAGGAAAATACTTCGCTGGAGGGCCTGTACAAATCCAGCGGCAATTTCTGTACCCAGTGTGAAGCCGAGGGTTTCAGGAAAATCACCTATTTCCTCGACCGCCCGGATGTGATGGCGAAGTTCAGCACCACGATTATCGCCGACAAGGAAAAATACCCGGTGCTGCTCTCCAACGGCAATCCGGCGGGGGCGGGCGATTACGCAGACGGGCGGCACTGGTGCCAGTGGCAGGATCCGTTCAAAAAGCCCTGCTATCTGTTTGCGCTGGTGGCGGGTGATCTGGCGCATATCGAAGATTATTTCAAAACCCTGTCGGGCAGGAATGTGTGTCTGCGAATCTACGTGCAGCACCACAATATCGACCAGTGCGATCACGCCATGCGCTCGCTGGTTAAATCCATGCAGTGGGATGAGCAGGTTTATGGCCGCGAATACGATCTGGATATCTACAACATCGTCGCGGTGGATGATTTCAATATGGGCGCGATGGAAAACAAGGGGCTGAATGTTTTCAATTCCAAATACGTGCTGGCGAAAAAAGAGACCGCCACCGATATGGATTTCATCAATATCGAAGCGGTGATCGGGCACGAGTATTTTCATAACTGGAGCGGCAACCGCGTCACCTGCCGCGACTGGTTCCAGCTGACCTTGAAAGAGGGACTGACGGTTTTCCGTGACCAGCAATTTACCGCCGACATGAACGCCGCGCCGCCCAAGCGTATCGATGACGTGAATAGTTTGCGCATCGCACAGTTCCCCGAAGATGGCGGGCCGATGGCGCATCCGATCCAGCCCGACTCCTATCTGGAGATCAACAATTTTTATACCGCGACGGTTTATAGCAAGGGCGCAGAAGTGATCCGCATGATTCACACCATTGTCGGTGACAGTGGATTCAGAAAAGGCATGGATCTCTATTTTGAGCGTCACGATGGCCAGGCCGTGACCACCGAGGATTTTATCGCAGCCATGGAAGCGGCCAATGAGATTGAGCTGACCCAGTTCCGGCGCTGGTACAAACAGGCCGGCACGCCCGAGCTGACCGTTACAGAGTCTTATGACGCCGGCAGACAGCAGTATGAACTGAGCCTGCAACAAACCACGCAGCCCACACCGGGACAGGAGAGCAAGGCCGCTTTCGATATTCCAGTGCGGGTGGGTCTAATAGGGGCAACAGGTGAGGATCTGGAGGTGGTGCATGACGGCGTTAAAAAGACCGCGCACACCCTCCGCTTGATGCAGGAGCAGCAACGTTTTGTTTTTGACGAGGTTAAAGAAAAACCGGTGCTGTCGCTATTAAGAGGCTTTTCCGCGCCGGTAAAAATACATTTTGATCGTTCCGATGAGGAACTGGCTTTCTGCGCCGCCAATGACAGCGATGGCTTTAATCGCTGGGATGCCGGGCAGCAACTGGCGATGCGCATTATTTTGCAGATGGTGAATAATGCCGGCCAGCAAACCGTGCCGGATTATTTTGTTTCAGCCTGCCGGCAGATTCTGCGCAACGAAGACCTCGACCCGGCCCTGTCTTCCAGAGCACTGGCGCTGCCGTCACAGGCCTACATTTCAGAAATGATGGAGGTGGTTCAGGTCGATGCGATTCACCAGTCGCAAAAGTTTATGGAGCAGGCCCTGGGCACTGCCCTGTTTGCAGACTGGCTGGCGGTGTATGAACGATGCGAAGCGGTGGCGTACGATTTGTCACCGGCCTCGATGGGCGCGCGGGCGTTAAAAAATACCGCATTGGCCTACATGGTCGCCAGTAAAAATGAGCAGGCCGAAGCGCTGGCGCTCAGGCAGTTTGAACAGGCTAGCAATATGACCGACCAGTTGGCGGCGTTCCGGGTGCTGGTACACCACGCCTGTGACTCGCGTGACCGGGTCATTGTTGAGTTTTATCGTCAGTGGCAACACGATCAACTGGTGCTGGACAAGTGGTTTGTAATACAGGCCACGGCGCCGCAGCCGGATACCCTGGAGCGGGTCGAACAACTGTTTGAGCATGACGATTTCGATTTGAAAAATCCGAATCGGGTGCGTTCACTGCTGGGCGCATTCTGTTCGGGTAATCCGGTCTGTTTCCACGCTGTCAGCGGTGCGGGCTACCAGCTGCTGGGGCACTATATCGAACAGCTCAATGACCTCAATCCGCAGATTGCGGCACGGCTGACCACACCGCTGACGCGCTGGAAACGCTATGATCAGCAACGACAGGCTCACATGACCGCTGAACTGAAGCGGCTGAAAGAGCTGCCCAGGCTGTCGCGGGATGTCTACGAGCTGCTCGATAAAAGCCTGGATTAACGCTGCATTCACCGCCAGACTAATCCGAGTAGTCGGTGTTAGATATAATAAATAGCGGTGACTGTAAGTAATAACCCCTTTTTTAGGCAGATTTGCGGCACAGCGGCTACAATCAGTAACCATGTCAGATTATTCCTGTGCATGAATCTGAACGCTGCACAGATCACTGGAGTCGCTATTTATGAATAATATTTTTTCCCTCTTCGAAAACAAACAAAAAGAAGAAGAGCGTCCTGTCATCCTGCTGGCCGATGATGACCCGTCCATCCGCCTGATGATTCGCCATGTACTGGAAGCGGAAGAGTACGACATTGTTGAAGCTGAAGATGGTCTGGATGCCATCAGAGCAGTGGAAAAACAGCGTCCGGCACTGATTTTGCTTGATGCGGTTATGCCGGGGCTGGACGGTTTTGCCACCTGCAAGCAGATTAAAGAACGGGGCTATGCCGACATACCGGTGATCATGATTACCGGACTGGACGATGAAGCTTCAGTCGAACAGGCCTATGAAGCCGGTGCCATTGATTACATCACCAAGCCGATTAAATGGGCGGTACTCAAGCATCGGGTGCGTTCTATCGTCAACCGGGTCATGGCCGAGCGCAAAGTGCAGCGTCTGGAATATCGTGACACTCTGACCCAGCTGCCCAATCGTTTGTTATTTGTAGACCGTCTGGAACAGGCCCTTGTTCGCGCTGAACGCCACCGTGAATCCGTCGCCCTGATGCTGGTGGATATCGATGACTTCAAGTTGGTGAATGACTCTTTCGGCCATGAAGCCGGGGATAAATTGATCAAGGCGGTCGGCGATTTGTTGTCAAAATCACTGCGCCGTGCCGATACCGTAGCGCGACTGGGTGGCGACGAATTTGCCATCATTATTGAAAATGTCGACGGTGATGATGACGCTGTCTCCATCGCCGACAACCTGACGACGATTCTCAAACACAACGTGCGTCTGGATGATCAGGAAACCTTTACCAGCGCCAGCGTGGGCATCGCCATGTTCCCCGACGATGGCATGGATGCCGGCACCCTGTTAAAAAATGCCGACACCGCTATGTTCCGCGCCAAGGAACAGGGGCGGCGCTGTTTCCAGTTTTATAAGCCGGAAATGAGCGTCAATGCGATGGAGCGACTTGAGCTTGAAAACAGCATCCGCAAAGCCATCGACAACAACGAACTGGTGATTCATTACCAGCCGACCATAGATATTCATAATAACGAAGTGATTGGGGTCGAAGCCCTGCTACGCTGGCAACACCCGGATAAAGGCATAATTTGTCCGGATGACTTTTTACCGGTCGCGATAGAAAGCGGCCTCATCGTTGCCATCGGTGAATGGATGATCAAGACTGTTTGCCACCAGCTGCGCATGTGGAAAGAGGCGGGCATGGAAAACCAGAGCATCTCGATTAATCTCACCAGCAAACAATTCAAGGATCAGGATGTGGTCACGCTCTTCAAGGTGGCCATGGATGAGCATGACATCGAAGGCGCTGAACTCAATATCGAAGTGACGGAAAAAACCCTGCTTGCAGGTGAAGGTGAAATTGAAGCCATTCTGATGCAGTTACATGACTTGGGAATGACCATCACGGTTGATGATTTCGGCATCGGTTTTGCTTCACTGACCAACCTGAAAGACCTGCCGATTGACGTCGTTAAAATCGACGGCACCTTTATCGCGGGCATTCCCCACAATGAACACGACGTCGCCGTGGTTAACGCCATCGCCGGTTTAACCCGCAACCTGAAGATGAAACTGCTGGCGGAAGGTGTTGAAAATGAACATCAACTCAACCTGCTCAAGGGGCTGGGCTGCCAGCATGCCCAGGGTTTCTACTGGAGCAAAGCCCTGCCGGCTGACCAGTATGAGCAATATTATCTGAACCGATTTTATAATCTGGGGTGATCGTCACGGGTTTTTAATTGTAAGTGCAAAAGCGTTCACCGCAGAGGCGCAGATACAATCCTGATTTTTAGTTGGCAGTTCCCACCATCCGTCATACCGGCATGTTTTTGGCCGGTATCCACGGTTCAGTGAACCACACTTTCACAGATCAACACTAACCTTAAACATTGCGTCGTACGATTGACATGGATACCGGCCTACGCCGGTATGACGAGGTGGGTGGTGAGTGCCATTTTTTTGCCGTTTTTCGCGGACTAGTTTTTAAATCTTTTGCTGCCTACTGCCAACTATTTTTTATTTTTTTCATCAATCGACAACGGGCTGATAGGTCTGGCCATTTTCATGTTTTTAAAGTGATGGCTTTTCATCTCGCTCAGCTGACGGTGAACCGCTTCCTGCCAGTGAATTTCCGGCATATATCCCAGCAGGGCATGGGCCTGTTCGTTGTTTGCGCCAGTCTCTTCCAGCAGGTGTACCATGCTGCGGGTGAGCAGCGGTTGCCATGGAAACACCCTGTCCAGCTTTTCCATCAGCCAGGCTAAACGGTAGGCGGCGAAAAAAGGCAGGCTGTAGTGTGGCTTGGGGTAGTCAAAGTGCTTGCTAATATAGTTGATCACTTCGCGAACGCGGGGGATTTCGGGGCCGACGATGTTAAATGCGGCGTAAGCGGGCAACTGCGGTGCCAGGGCGGCGCGCACCACGGCCTGGCCGATATCGCGGCCATCGATCAGGGGCAGGCCGGTTTTGCCGCCTGCAATCCACGGCAACAGATGGCTTTTCAGACGCGGCAGCAGCAGGGGCAGGATGCCCAGACCATAGCGCTGACCGGCAAATAACCCCAGACGCAGATTGACCATCGAAATGTTGCGATGGGCGTTCTCCTGCATGTAGTTCTCGATGGCGATCATGTTGTTCAGATGCGGCCAATAGTGCCGGGTTATGCCCGGCGCGTAGGCGTTTTCAGAGGATTGGGGCGCGGCGGCGCTGGTGCTGCTGAGGTTGATGAAGCGTTTCACCCGCCACTCCAGCGCCTTGTCGATGAGCTTGAGTGAGGGTTCGAGATAAAGCTCGCGGGAGGCCTGCCTGTTGCCCCAAAACGAAGTCCAGGCCGCGCAGTGACAGACAATGTCCGCGCCCGCCAGCACCCGGTCCATATAATCCGGGTCGCGCAGATCACCGACCCGCACTTCACCCTTAAATTCGGGAATAAGCTTTCGACGGTCGCGGCAGGCTGCGATAATATGCAGCTCTTTGTGGCCGATGCGGTTGAGCGCTTCCAGCACATGGCTGCCGGCAAAACCGGTGGCGCCGGTAACGACGATAGAATGGGACATGTAATATCTCGACTTAGACGGTCGTATTAATGTTACACAGTATATCAAGCGGAACAGGCAAACCGTGGTTCCCGCTGCAAATAAAACGAGGTGAATAGAATAATGAGAGTATTAATTACCGGCGCGAGCCGTGGTATCGGTCTGGAAATGGTGCGTTACGGCATGGATCAGGGCTGGGAGGTGCTGGCCTGTTGCCGCCACCCGTTCCAGGCGGAAAAGCTGCTGTCGATGGCGCAGTTATCCAATGGCCGGGTGAGCGTGCATCTGGCCGATATGTCCGAGCTGGCGACCCTGCAGGCGCTGGCCTACGAGCTGCGCAATGAAGCGATTGATATGCTGATCAACAACGCCGGGGTGTATGGTTCGGACAGAAACAGCTTCGGTCAGGTCGACGTGCACGACTGGCTGGAAACCTTCAAGGTGAACAGCATCGCGCCGCTGAAAATGGCCGAGCTGTTTGTGGAGCAGCTGTCGATGGGGCAGGCAAAAGTCATCGCCTGCCTGAGCAGTAAAATGGCCAGCATGACCGACAATGGCTCCGGCGGCAGTTATATCTACCGTTCCAGCAAGGCGGCGCTGAACGCGGTGGTCAAAAGCATGTCCATCGACCTGGCTGATAAAGCGATAAAATGCGTGGCCCTGCATCCGGGGTGGGTGAAAACCGAAATGGGCGGCCCCAATGCTGAAATCAGCGCACGCGAAAGCGTCGCCGGCATGTTTGCCATACTGCGAGCCTTGCAGGCGGAAGACAGTGGCCGGTTCATCGATATTGATGGCAGTGATATCCCGTGGTGAGCGTTTTCCACCAGACCGCTTTTTCGCCACAGCGTTAAATGCACCGAACTGTTTCGCTTAATTAATACGAGAAAATATATGTCATTCAACTTCAGCAATAACGATCTACAGCAGTTGCAGGAAATGGTTATCCGTGCTGCCAGAGAAGAGCTGCTGCCGGGTTTCGGCAAGCGCGAGTTCAGCTACAAGGAGGATGACAGCGTCATTACCGCAGCCGATCTGGCCATGCAGTTAAGGCTGGACAGGGAGCTCAAACAGGCCTGGCCGCAATTCGCCCTGCTGGGCGAGGAGATGACCGAGGCGGAGCAGCAGAGCGTCATCGACAGCGGCGAAGCCTACTGGTGTATCGACCCGCTGGACGGCACCAACAACTATGCCGCCGGTGTCCCCATGTTCGCCGTTTCCATCGCACTGATCATCGCCGGCGAGACGGTAATGGGCCTGATCTACGACCCGCTGCGCGATGAGCTGTTCACCGCTGGAAAAGGCGAGGGCGCTTTCCTTAATGGTAAAAAGTTAAACGCGGTCAACTCCACCCGCCACGCCCATCGCATCGTCGCTGAAATTGAAATGAAACGGCTGCCTGAAGATTTGTCGATTCGCCTGATCAGGGAGCAGCCCTACGGTTCGCAACGCAACTCCGGCTCCTCGGCGATTGACTGGTGCTGGATGTCAGCCGGGCGCTTTGATGTCTATTTGCACGGCGGCCAGAAACTCTGGGATTACGCCGCCGGGCACCTGATTTTTGCCGAAGTCGGCGGGCAATCCCTGTCGCTGGATGGCGAGCCGGTATTCAGAGGCCGACTTGAAACCCGCTCGGTGTTCGCCGCGCAGGATGCCGGCCTGTTTGAAGACTGGTATCAGTGGCTTGGTATTCCGTTAAACGATAGCCATTGATTGGAATATCAGGGTATTACTTAAAAAAATCTTTTCTGTTCTACTAATCTACAGCAGCCCATAAATACCAGCTGGCGATAGTCTCGTAAGGGTGCCAGCGCTCGGCAATCGTCAGATAATCATGCGTCGCGGGTTGCTCCGGCAAGCGGTAGTGGCGGGCGAAAGATTTGCGTAAGGCGAGGTCGCCCAGCGGTAAAACATCGAGCCGGCCGAGTGAGAATATCAGGAACATATCCACCGACCAGGGGCCGATGCCGGGTAGCTGGATCAGGCAATCGGCGATGTCGGCGTTGTCCATTGCGGGCATCGTCTCCAGATCAATGGACTTCGTCAGGCAGGCATTGCATAAAGCGCGTATATACTTTATTTTCTGTTTGGATAAGCCGCAGGCGGCCAGTTCAGCATCGGTTAAAATGGAGATGGCCGGTTCGCTGAAATCGGTAGCAGAAAGTCTGGCGAGCAGCTTGTTTTCAATGGCCCGGGCCGACTGCACTGAAAGTTGCTGGTTGATAATGGCCCAGACCAGAACGTGAAAATGCGACTGATGCAGCAGGCTGCTGCCATCGAACAGGGTGCAGGGGCCGTAGCGCTCAATCAGCTTTTTGAGGGTGGCATCACCGGCTTTTAAAAACTCGGTGGCAGTTAGAACTTTGTTTTTCATGGTTCGCATTGGCATTAATTAAAACTATAACTTTAACAATAAATCGAGTTCTATGAGTCACCCCCACATTCGTCACCGATCCAGAAGCCGGTATTATATGTCCCCGATCCTGCTGGATCATCGCATTTTGAAAGTACTCTGGCTGGGCGTTGCCCTGTTGGTGTTCATGACTTTTATGGGTGGTTACATTCTGGGGTTTGAAAAATCCAACAGCACCTGGAGAACAAATCTCGACCCCGTCGAGCTGGCTTTACCGGCAGCCTCCATCTCGGCGTTGGTAGAGGTGGAGGCACAGGTGCCGGAATTTGAACATCCGGGCGCC
>JAVVEE010000061.1:0-15577 GCA_032251315.1 Gammaproteobacteria bacterium | reverse complement strand
GAGAACAGTGATTTTTTTCATAACATATTTTGTAAAGTTAAAGCTTTATTCACTCTGTTTCCAGCCCAGTCTAAAAAAGATCAACCTTGCCTTCAATTTTCTTCTCTTTAAGTGTTTTAAGATATTCCAGCTCTCTTCTGGTGAGCGTGTCGTTATGCACAGAATTGAGTCGTTTGATACGCACTCTTCCTGTTAAAGGAAAATACTGTACCTTTCGTGGCCAGAAGCCTCGGGTATCCTCCGACTCAATCCTTAATCCTTCTTTTTGTAAATAGTGTTTAACGAAATCAACATTTTTTCCGCCGATATCGGTGTTGATATTCAAGACTCTACCGCCCCCAAATAGCTTAATTTCAAGATTTTTTCGTTTACCGCCACTGGCAAGAATGACGTTAATGAGGCGTTCCATGGCGACATTTCCATAACGAGTTTCAGCACTAACCGGGGTATTTTCCCATGCTGATGATCGGCTGCGTTCCCGATTATCAGGCAGCATAAAGTGGTTCATGCCACCAATACCGGTGACTTTGTCGCGAATACACGCTGAAACACACGAACCTAAAACCGTAGTAATCAATTCCCCATGCATGGAAACATAAAATTCGCCGGGCAATATTTTTGCTGCAAAAATATTGTGCTGCTTATCCCAGTAACGATTAATATGCTCAAAGCCAGCGAGTAGTGGAGGCGCTGAGCTCATGTCAACTGTAGTGTTAGTGTACCTGGGGATGCTCATCCTATTTTCCTGTGAATGGTTCGCCCTACCGTACTGAACCTTTGCGTCAAACCAAACAGGCTCTCAGAATGCCCAACAAACAAACAACCGCCTTTATCCAGATGCTCAGCAAACCGATCAAGTAAATCTATGCGGGTATCGCGACCAAAATAAATCGTAACATTACGACAGAATATAATGTCGAAAATACCTTTCATCGGCCAGTCCTGTGTCAGATTTAACTGGCGATAGGCAACCATGTTTTTAATTTCGTCTGTCACCTTAATGACATTTTCATTCATGCCCAGTCCTGCCCGGAACCAGCGCTTGCGTCGTTCTAATGGAATCTCTTTTATATGTTCTTTGGGATAAATTCCTGCTCTAGCGACTTCAAGAATATTGGAATCCAGATCGGTTGCCAGTATTTTTATATCCCAGCGTTCGATATCAGGAATACATTCTTTAAGCACCATCGCTATAGAATAAGGCTCTTTACCTGATGAGCAGCCTGCCGACCAGATTCTCAGGCTTGGTCTGGATGCAGCTTTTTTTTGCGCAATCAATTCGGGCAGAAGGGTTTCTGCCATAAATTCAAAATGATGATTTTCACGAAAAAAAGAGGTGACATTAGTCGTAATTGCGTTAATGAAATGAGTGCGCTCTTCTCGAGCTTTATTTTCATCACCATCTTTAAGCAAAGTACAGTATTGCTTGAAATCACTGAAGCCAAGAGCTCGCAATCGTTTCACCAAACGCCCGTAAATCAGCTCACGCTTACCTGAAGACAAACTGATACCGGCTAGCTCACCGGCCAATTTACTCAGATAGGAGAAATCCTTATCGGTAAATAAAAATTCTTTTGTATAGTTTTTTTTATCATCTGCTGCTTCAGCCATTGCTTTATGCTCTACAACCCGAGCTTTTCAGTTAAGCCCAGTATCGAAGCTTTATTTAGCAGATTTTCTGATGGTTGATGCCATGACAATGGTATATCTTTTTCACTGAGATCAAGTACAAAAGCAACCAATAGTTGCAGTATCGCACTATCGATAATTTCTACTTTAGAAGCATCAATTTCAATTGTCTGTTCACCGGCAGCAAGCTCTTTGAGAGACTCATAGAACCCATTGGCATTATTAATTACCAGCGATGATTCAAGGACGAGCCGTTTTGATGCTTCGATTTTCACTTCAGCAGACACAAGCGACTCTTTATCGCCCGATTTTTCAGGCGCAGATCTTTTTTCCGGTTTCTTTTTTGAACTTGCTTTCTTTTTTCCCGGCTTTTTAGCTGCATTTGTTCCCGCGCTCAACCACGCCAGAGGATCATCGCCCAATGCCCGATGTTTATTATCTCTCTTGCCCACGATAACATTCTCCGTTTAATAGATCTCTAGCCAATGATGCATAATCAAACGCACCATGATTTGCACTCTTGTATTCAAAAGCCGTTTTACCAAAACTGGGACACTCTGCCAGCACTGAGACTTCACGGATACTGGTTGCCAGCATATTATCTGGAAAATATTCCAGTAATTTATCTCTTACTTCCCAGGACAATTTACGCCTGGAATGAAAGCGTGTGACCACAACCCAGCGATTAAATGTCTTTTCATATTTCTGCTCAAAGTCGCTGAGCGTCTCAACCATATCAGACAATCCACGCAATGCCAGATAGTCAGCCGCCACCGGTATGATCACCTCATCCGCTACTGACAGGACATAATCAATCAACAATCCTGAAGCGGGCGGACAATCGATAAAAGTAAAATCCTGCGTAGCCGCCACCAATGCCAGGGCTTCTTTTAAGCGGCTACCTAAGAGACCATCTCCCGCGCCACGCTCGATATCTTTAAGACCTTTGCCCGCAGGCACCAGATGCAATCTATCGCGCGCAGAAACGGCTACCTGAGGTATCGTTTTCTCGCCCAACAGTATCTTATCCACACCATTGTCATCCCGGCGATAACAGCCCCAGTGTGCCGCCAGATGCCCCTGAGGATCCATATCAATTCCGGTAACGGCATAGCCCTTTATCGCAAAAGCATGGGCGAGATTGGCGGTAGTCGTCGTTTTACCGACACCACCTTTCTGATTAATGACCGCTATGATTCGCATTGCCTACCTTCTTCTGCTTTAAAACCTGAATCAGCCCGGATGTTGATCTTCGCGGTAGATCAGCCTTTCTTATAATCGAGAGTATTGAGCCAAACCCAGAACATCCAGAATCAGCGCAACGGCGCCATCTCCCAATACAGTTGCTCCTGCGATGCCGGCTACCTGTTGATAATTCTGCTCCAGGCTCTTAATAACCACTTGCTGCTGGCCTATCACATCATCAACGTACAGACCAATTCGCCGTCCGCCGATATCGATTACTACCAGCAGGCCGGGACTGCTTTCATCTTTTTTATCTGCCGAAATATTAAATAATTCACGCAAACGAATCACCGAAATGTATTCATCGCGATAGGGATAAAGCTCCGACTCATTAGCAACAGCTTTAATCTGATTAGCATTGATCTGTAGCGATTCAACGATGGATAACAGCGGTATAATAAACACCTGATCACCGACACTGATCATCTGCCCTTCGAGAATGGCTACCGTCAGCGGTAGTCTTATGGTGAAGAGGCTGCCTTTGCCCGGCTTAGATACCACTTCAACAGTACCGCCCAGATCGGTCATATTGCGCCGTACCACATCCATACCCACGCCGCGCCCGGAAACATCACTAACGACCACAGCCGTTGAGAACCCGGGGCTGAAAATTAAATTCGAAATCTGCGCTTCGCTCAATTCTTCATTTTTATCAATCAGGCTTTTTTCACGGGCTTTATTCAAAATTTTCTCTAAATTCAGTCCGGCACCATCATCAGAAATTTCAATAATAATATTACCGCCCTGATGATAGGCATTAATACTGATCAGGCCTTTCTCGTTTTTTCCCGCAGCCACACGCACATCAGGTGCCTCAATACCATGATCCAGCGCATTACGTACCAGATGCATCAATGGATCCCCGATTTTTTCCAGCACGGTCTTATCGAGCTCGGTGGTTTCACCGGAAAATCTAAGCTCGACTTTTTTACCCAAAGACAGACTTAAATCATGAACAATACGTGGTAGACGCTGGAAGGCAAAATCAATAGGCAGCATCCGTATGCCCATGGTTTGCTCCTGTAGATCACGGGTATTACGTTCCAGCTGATCCAGGCATTCGCTCAGCTTCTCATTTTTATCCATGCCGAGATCATTGCATAACCGGCTCAAAATAGACTGCGTAATAACCAGTTCGCCGACCAGATTAACCAGACCATCGACCTTGTTAATGCCGACACGAATTGAGGCTGACTCCTGACCGGAAGTCGCTATTTTATCCGTACGACGACGACCGACTTTTAGCTCATCAATGGCTCGTGTTTCTCTGCTTTCAATCGCGGCCTCAATGACTTCTTCGTGCTGGGTAATTTCCAGCTCACAGTCATCTTCCACCCATTCGAAAATTTCGGTAATCTGATCCCTTGAAACATTTCCCCTGAGCACCATATCCCAGCCCAGATAACAGCTTTGTGCATCCATGTTAGAAAACGTCGGTAAACGTTCGTGGTTAACAGTGACTTTCAGATCACCTAAACCCTGCAATTCACGGATCAAACGAAATGGATCGTTCCCCGTATAGAACATATTTTCATTCGGATAAAAGGAAATATTCCAGATTGCTACTGCATCCAGCTCATCCACTTCACTCACGGGTGAACTTTTTTCAGCAACAGCGGGTGCGGCGGGTGCAGCACTGTTGTTAATAAAATCTTCCAGCCTTTGATGTAACTCAGTGACCGACTCCTTATCAATGGGCTGCTTATCTTTGCTGCATTGAACCATATCCCGTAAACAATCGAGCGCTGCCAGCAGCAGCTCTACAACTTCAGGGGTCACACTCAACTTCGCATTACGCATTTCATCCAATATGGTTTCCATACCATGCGTAAAATCTGATATTTCGGAAAACCCGAAGGTACCGCCACCGCCTTTAATAGAGTGAGCAGCACGGAATATGGTATTGATAACCTCCGCACCTGAATCTTCTTTCAGGTTAAGTAACCCGGACTCCATAATCTCCATTCCCTCTGAGCATTCCTCAAAGAAAACATCATGAAACTGGGATAAATCTATGTTTATTTCTGAATCCATCGGGCGGCTTCTTTATATCAGATAAAATTAATCACATAACAATAAGACATCGGCGCCTTATATCGACATTTTTTACAGCACCCTGTTAATGGTGCCGAGCAGGTGATCAGGGTCGAAAGGCTTCTCTATCCAGCCAGTAGCCCCGGCAACCTTACCCTGCTCTTTTCTCACTGAACCTGTTTCAGTGGTCAGAATCAATATCGGATTAAATTTGTAGCTATCCAGCTTACGTAGCTCTGCCGTTAACGTAATGCCGTCCATATTGGGCATATTGACGTCAGTCACCACCAGATCGACGGCAGTTTTTCTAGCAAATTCAAGGGCCTCAACGCCGTCCTCGGCTTCACTGACATTATGACCCGCCCCTTTCAGGGTAAAGGAAACCATTTCACGCATGGACGCTGAATCGTCCACTAACAATATGCTTGCCATAATATTATTCTGCCTCGTCGTTTTTTATGAATGTGATTCTGTGAATTTTTATTATAGTCAGATACGGTAATTTCGCATGAAATTCCTCACACAAGATAGTTTTATTTTTATGATTTATTGTTGAATTTGCGAATAAAGCACTCTTGAGAACACTATCGAGAAAACTCAATACTCTGAAATACACCGGGGACTTATACTCCACTTATCTGCCACAAATCACTGCCTGACTTAAATTTCACCTGATTATATATGACTAATCCTGCTGGATATACATCGAAGTTCAAACTAGAATCTGCACTGGTCAGGGTACAAGCAGTGATATAGAATAACCATAATATACGTAAACATATTTTATTTGAGGGGTTACATGGCAAAAACCATTTTAATCGTTGATGACACCCGGTCCATTCTGGCTGTCATGAAAACTGTTTTAAAAGTAGCAGGTTACAACATTCTGACTGCCAGCGATGGGGTTGAAGGCATGGCCATTCTCAATAGCGGTGAAAAGGTTGATCTGGTTATTACCGATCTGAATATGCCCAACATGGACGGCATCGAGTTTATCTGGGAAATCAGAAAGCTTGAGGATCATGCTTACACGCCCATTTGCATGCTCACCACCGAAAACGAGCAGGAAAGACTGGAAGATGGCGAATCTGTCTCTACCGATGCCTGGATCACCAAACCCATCCAGCCTAACCGGGTACTGAATATCGTCAACAAAATACTGCCCCCTTAACCGAAAACTGCATAAATATACATCGTAAATAAAAACAGAGGCCATGGCCTCTGTTTTTATTTGTACAAGCTTTATTCATCAGATCATTTTCCGGACGGTTTATTTTTTGCCCTGAGTCGATCCAGCTTCTCCTTAATTTTAAGCTCCAGCCCCCGCTCCACCGGCTGATAATAGATCCGCTCTCCCATCGTTTCGGGAAAATAGGTCTCCCCCGCGGCAAAAGCGTCTGTTTCATTGTGTGCATAGCGGTAATTTTCACCATAGCCCATGTCCTTCATCAAGCCGGTGGGCGCGTTACGAATGTGCATCGGCACCTCCAGACTGCCTGACTGGCGGGCATCGGCCAGAGCCTCGTTCCAGGCCATATACACCGCATTGCTTTTGGCGGTACTGGCCAGATAAACAATCGCCTGCGCAATCGCCAGCTCGCCTTCGGGGCTGCCCAGACGCTCATAGGTCTGCCAGGCATCCAGGGCGAGCTGCAAACCGCGTGGATCCGCATTGCCGACATCTTCAGAGGCGATGCGGACCACCCGCCGCGCCACATACAGCGGATCACAGCCACCGTCGATCATGCGCGCGAACCAGTACAGGGAGGCATCGGGATTACTGCCGCGCACGGATTTATGCAGGGCTGAAATCTGCTCGTAAAAGGCATCACCGCCCTTGTCAAACCGGCGCAGGCTGTGTGCACTGACGTCCTGCACAATGGCGCGCGTAATCAGGCGCAGACCGTTATCGGCAGGCTCGGCCAGATCGGCGGCAATCTCAAGAAAATTCAGCGCCCGCCGGGCATCGCCGTCGGCAATCTGCGCCAGTGCATCCAGCTCACTGTCTTCAATGCCGATATGCTCGTTCGCCAGACCGGCTTCATGCTGCAAAGCGCGTTGCAGCAGGCGCTTGATCTCCTCGGGCGGCAGGCTTTTCAATACATAGGTCTTAACCCGCGACAGCAGCGCGTTATTCAGCTCGAAGGAAGGATTTTCCGTGGTCGCGCCGATGAAATAGATGGTGCCGTCTTCAATATAGGGTAGAAAAGCATCCTGCTGCGACTTGTTGAAACGATGCACCTCGTCTACGAACAGAATGGTCAATCGCCCTTCAGCACGGTGCTGTTTGGCCTGCTCAATGGCCGCGCGAATATCCTTAACGCCGGAGAGCACGGCGGAAAGACTGATAAAGGCGGCATCGGAATAGTGCGCAATGATTCTCGCCAGCGTGGTTTTACCGGTGCCGGGCGGCCCCCAGAACACCATGGAGTGAAGACTGCCGGCTTCGAGCGCCTGCCTTAATGCACCCTTCTCGTTCAGCATGTGCTGCTGACCATAAAAGTCATCCAGACTCGCCGGCCGCATGCGATCGGCCAGCGGCCGATAGGGGCTGTGATGGATCGCCGTTGTTAGCAGATCAGCCATTACAGATCGCCGTAAACGTCAACACCCTCCGGTGGCGTAAACTCGAACAGCTCATTGGGCAGCTCTTTATTCAGCGCCCGCGCTTCAAATACAATGTCAGTAGTCTGCTCGAACTGATCCCTGAGCTGCATGAATTTCAAGCCCCGCTGATCAACGCCCACAATCAGCTCGGAAAAATCAACATCCTTTGATTTACTGGAAAGCCGGAGCCGATAAATGCCGTCACGATGATCCAGCTCAGTGACCTCGTAAGCTTCTTCCAGTTGCAGCTTACCTTCCATCAGCGCCATGGGCGTATTATTGGCGGACGCCGACTTCGGCTGTACCGTGACCTGTCGCAAATCGACATCATAGATCCAGACCCGCTCACCATCAGAGACGATTTCCTGCTCATAAGGCTCGGTATAGTTCCAGCGAAACCGACCCGGGCGGCTCAAATAGAAATGCCCCTTCGATTGCTGCATTACTTCATTGTCGTCGGCGCGCAGAATCTGCTGAAAGTCCGCCGACATGGTTTTCGATTCTTTCAGAAAACGCTCGAGCAGGCGCTCACCCTCCCCGGCCTGCACCGTGAACGGTAAGGCCAGCAGGCCTAAAAAAATCAAATTTAAAAAGCGATGCGGTAAAAGAATCATAGTCAAAAAATGCATGGGTTCGAGTTTAATCAGGTGGCCTTAATTATTAATAGCACAAACAACGTATTTACCGCAAAGACGCAGAGAAAAACTTGTTATGCTATTCAGCATTCGTGTGCACGCTGAAACTGACAACAAATACGCACTTACTATTGAGTTACATGGAAAGGATACTCTTCAATCAAGACGCGCTGAAAATACATCCGTGTACGCTCGGCAGCAGCATCCCTGCTGCTGACGGTCTTGATTGAAGGGTATCCTTTCCATGCGTTTTGTTAGTAAGTGCCATTATGTTTCTCTCTGCGGTGAAGGCTCAAAGCTCCGGCGGTGGCGGTGCGAGCACTTCACGCGAACCATTGGACTGCGTTTCGCTCACCACGCCGGAATTTTCCATCTCTTCGATCATGCGCGCGGCGCGATTGTAGCCTATCTTCAAACGCCGTTGTACATAGGAGATCGAGGCTTTGCGCGTTTCAGTAACAATACGCACCGCTTCATCATAGAGAATATCAATGTCCTCGTCCGAAGCACACACCTCACCCGGCAATACGCCCTGATTTTCTTTCAGAATTTCTTCGAGGTAATCGGCCTCGCCCTGCTGCTTGAGGTGATTCACCACGTTGTGCACTTCATGGTCATCAACAAAGGCACCGTGGATACGGGTGGGCATGCTCTTGCCGCTTTCCAGATAGAGCATGTCACCGTGTCCCAGTAACTGCTCGGCGCCCATCTGATCAAGAATGGTACGCGAATCCACGCGCGAAGAGACCTGAAACGCGATACGGGTGGGAATATTCGCCTTGATCAGGCCGGTAATCACATCCACCGAGGGCCGTTGCGTCGCCAGAATAAGGTGGATGCCCGAGGCCCGGGCCTTCTGGGTAATACGGGCAATCAGCTCCTCGATTTTCTTGCCCACGACCATAAACAGATCGGCAAACTCATCCACCACAATCACAATATAGGGCAGCGGCTGCAAGGGCACCGGCTGTGCACCGGGGGCGGCGTGTTCGGGGTCAAACAGGGGATCATCAATGGGTGTGCCGGCATCAATCGCCTCTTTGACCTTGCGGTTGTAACCGGTGATATTTCTCACCCCCAGCGCCGACATCAAAGAATAACGATTTTCCATTTCCCCTACGCACCAGCGCAAGGCATTAGCGGCCTCTTTCATATCCACCACCACCGGCGCCAGCAGATGCGGAATGCCGTCATAAACATTCAGCTCCAGCATTTTGGGGTCAATCAGAATCATGCGCACTTCCGAAGGCTTGCTCTTGTAGAGCAGACTCATCAGCATCGCATTCAGGCACACCGACTTACCCGCACCGGTGGTGCCGGCCACCAGCAGATGCGGCATTTTGGCCAGGTCGGCCACCACCGGGTGTCCGCCAATATCCTTGCCCAGACCGATGGTCAGCGGGGAAGCGGATTTATCGAACTCCCTGGACATGAGTATTTCACTCAGCGAAACAATCTCCTTGCTCTCATTGGGAATCTCCAGCCCGACCAGTGATTTCCCGGGAATCACCTCGACCACCAGCACGCTCACCACCGATAGAGAACGCGCCAGATCCTTGGACAGGGCGGTTATCTTGCTGGCCTTGATGCCCGGCGCCAGCTCCATTTCAAAACGGGTGATGACCGGCCCGGGGTGAACCGCCACCACCTGCACCTCAATATTAAAATCGCCCAGTTTGATTTCCACCAGACGCGACAGCGCCTCCAGCGCCTCCTTCGAGTAGCTTTGCTTCTGAGGCAGCGGCGGATCGAGCAGGCGTAGCGCAGGCAGCTCAGAATCGATCGGGCCATCAAACAGCGCGATCTGTTTTTCGCGGTCCATGCGCTCGGAAATCTCCACCTTCTTGACCGTAGGTTCGATGCGCACCTTGCTGACGCCACTGGCTTCACGCACTGCGGTTTTCTTTTTATCCGCTTCGAAACTCTCATTGCGATGCAGCTTGGCCACTTCACCGGCTTTTCGCTCCTGCATGCGCTCTATCAGCGCATGCACGTTGTTTCGAATGAAGCCGACTATGGCCAGACCGGTGGCGCCGATGAAATCGATCACGGTAAACCACGAGATGCCACTGAACAGGGTAATGCCGGCCAGCAACCCCGCCAGCAGAATCAGGGTCGAACCCAGCAGACCCAGCACCCCGGCCATGGCGTCACCGAGCCAGCGCCCCAGAATGCCGCCTCCGTCCAGAGGCAATGCCGTTTCAGGAAGGGAAAAATGAATGCTGGCGAGCGCGCAGCCCGCCGCCAGGGTGACAAAAAAACCGGCCCAGCGAATCGCCAGCACATGAAAGACCATTTCCCGCTGCTCACGCCCGCCGCGCAGCACCAGCCAGCCACTGTACGCAATGATTACCGGCAGCAGATAGGCAAGATAACCGAACAGACTGAACAGAACATCGGCAAACCAGGCACCGACCACACCGGCGGCGTTGTGCACGTCCTCGCGCATGCCGGTGTGCGACCAGCCGGGGTCATCCACATGGTAAGTCACAAAGGCGGTCAGCAGGAACAGGGCAATCGCGCCGAGTACCAGCATGGCGCCTTCGCGCAATCCGTGCTGAATATGCGAACTAAGCTCGATGCCTGTGGTGCTTGCTGCTTTTTTACGGCGTGCTTGAGCCAATCCAGTATTCCCGATCCAGTTAAAAAATGATGGAGCGACAGCTCCGAAATTGTGCTCATTATACCCAGTTTTATTGCCGGGAGGTTTTCGGTTTTAGGGGGATTAAAGCGAGGGTTCCTACCGATTCACCCCTGCGCGCAGTTCTTCCTGTAAAACCGGATCAACCACCCGCCCAGTCGAAACGGCCACCGCCTGCTGCAACGCCGCCTCAGCGTCCAGTTTTCCAGCGGCCAGCCGTTGCACATAGGGCATGACCACCGAAGACAGTGACTGGGAAGCGGTACGCGGCACCGCACCGGGCATATTGGGCACCGCCGAATGAATCACGCCCTGCTCTGTATACACCAGCTCATTTGAACCGGTGGGCTTGATGCCCTCCACACAGCCGCCCTGATCAATGGCGATATCCACAATCACGCTGCCTTCCGCCATGGTGGCGATCATGCTACGGCTCAGAACCACCGGCGCTCGACGCCCCGCCACCATTACCGCCCCCACCACCAGATCGGCCTGCCGGCATTCCCGGGCGATAACCTCGGGTGTTGATAAATGGGTAATCAGCGCCGGATAGCGGCTGTGCAGCTGCGCCAGTCTCGATTCGCGCAGATCGAAAACGTGCACCTCGGCCTCCAGCCCCAGCGCGGTGCTCACCGCGTGGCTGCCCGCCACCCCTGCACCCAGCACCATCACCCGTCCGCGCTCGGCGCCGTCGACTCCGCCCAGCAACACGCCGCGTCCACCGGTCGTGCTAAACAGCAAGCGGGCGCCCCGGATGATCGACAAACGCCCGGCAATCGCACTCATCGGTGCCAGCAAGGGATACCCGCCCCTGCTATCGGCCACCGCCTCAAAGGGAATGGCCGTCAGCCCCAGTGTGCATAAAGCCTCCACCAGCGCCGCGTCCGCCGCCAGATGCAGATAGCTGAACAGCAGATGATCGCTACGCAGGTATTGCAGATCGTGCGCCAGGGGCTGCTTCACCTTCACCACCAGCTCTGCCGCCGCATACAGCGCTGCCGCACAATCGAGCACCTCCACCCCCGCCGCTACATAATCCGAATCGGCATAACCGCTGCTCACCCCGACGCCCGTCTCGATATAAACAGACTGCCCATCGGCCACCAGCATCCGGCAATCCACCGGCACCAGAGCCACACGGCCTTCACCCTGCATGGTCTCTTTTGGTATTCCTATTTTCATTAGTGGTTCATCTCATTAAAAACACTCATACCAATATACTCTGCGCAGATGATTTAAGATTTGCTAATATTACACCCAATTTAACGAACACCGATATTTCAGGAGAACATCATGAACGAAACCCGCCACGCACGTCTACTTATTCTCGGTTCCGGCCCCGCCGGCTATACGGCTGCCGTCTACGGCGCGCGCGCCAACCTTGAGCCGGTTCTGATCACCGGCATGGAAATGGGCGGACAGCTCACCACCACCACTGAAGTCGACAACTGGCCGGGTGACAATGAGGGTGTACAGGGCCCCGAATTGATGGAGCGTATGAAAGCGCATGCCGAGCGTTTTGGTACTGAAATTATTTTCGACCAGATCAGCGCTGTCGACTTCAGCCAGCGACCGTTCAAACTTAGTGGTGATTCCGGCGCCTACACCTGCGATGCGCTGATCATTGCCACCGGTGCCAGCGCCATGTATCTGGGCCTGGAATCGGAAGAGGCCTTCAAGGGTAAAGGTGTTTCCGCCTGCGCCACCTGTGACGGTTTTTTCTATCGCGGCCAGAAAGTTGCAGTCATCGGCGGCGGCAATACTGCGGTTGAGGAAGCGCTGTATCTTTCCAACATTGCTTCAGAGGTCGTGCTGGTACACCGTCGTGACAGCCTGCGTTCAGAAAAAATTCTTCAGGATCAAATCATGGAGAAAGCCAAAAACGGCAATATCACTATCGAGTGGAACAACAACCTAGATGAAGTGCTCGGTGATGACAGCGGCGTTACCGGCATGCGCCTGAAAAACACCCAGGACGGCAGCACCAAGGAGATTGATGTGCACGGCATCTTTATAGCCATCGGCCACTCCCCTAACACCGGCATCTTCGGCGACCAGCTTGAGATTGAAAACGGCTACATCAAGGTGAAAAGCGGTACCTCCGGCAACGCCACGGCTACCAGTGTAGAGGGTGTATTTGCCGCCGGCGATGTCATGGATCACGTTTATCGCCAGGCGATCACCTCTGCGGGCACCGGCTGCATGGCCGCGCTGGACGCCGAAAAATATCTGGATGCACTGCCTCATAAAAAGCAGGACTAAACCATTTCAATGAAACTCAGCACAGTAGATTCACTGTCTACTGTTGACGCCGCGCAATGGAATGCCCTCGTCAATGCATCAGCGGCTGACGACAATCCGTTTATTCAATACGATTTTCTGCGCGCGCTGGAGCAACACGACTGCCTGCTCAACTGGGGCTGGCAACCGCAACATATTCTCCTGCACGAGAACGATCGATTAATCGGCGCCTGCCCGGCCTACCTCAAGTTCAACTCCTACGGCGAATTTGTTTTCGACTGGGCCTGGGCCGATGCCTACCAGCGGAACAACCTGGACTACTACCCGAAACTGGTCATCAGCATTCCCTTCACTCCGGCCAAAGGCTCGCGTCTGCTCGCGTTAAATAATGATAAAAACATCAAGGCGCAATTAATCCAGGGCGTATTGGAACTGGTTGAAGTTAACAAGCTCTCCGGCGCACACTGGCTGTTCTGCGAAGAGGATGATATCGCCGCGCTGCAAAAAGAAAACATGATGCTACGTTTCGATTACCAGTTTCACTGGCAGAACCGGAACTACGCCAGCTTTGATGATTTTCTCGCCACCATGAGCTCAAAGAAACGTAAAAATATTAAACGCGAACGCCGCCGAGTGAGCGATGAAAACATTCAGGTAATCATAAAAGACGGCACTGAACTTTCAGAAGAAGAGTGGCAAACGCTTTATCATTTTTACCAGATAACCTTCATGAAAAAATCGGGCACCGCCACCCTCAGCCTCGCGTTCTTTCAGGCCATGGCGCATAAACTGGTGACCATCTTCGCCCGGCATGAAAACAGGATAGTCGCCGGTGCGATCTGTTTTCGCGGCGGCAATACCTTATACGGTCGCCACTGGGGCTGTTACGAAGATTACGACAGCCTGCACTTTGAAGTCTGTTACTACACCGGCATCGAATACTGCATCGAGCATAAACTGCAATACTTCGAACCCGGCGCACAGGGCGAGCACAAAATATCACGTGGCTTTTTGCCGGTCCAGACCCGCTCCGCCCACCACCTCGCCCACGAAGGTTTCAGAGGCGCCATCGCCGATTTTCTGCAGCGCGAACAGCAGGCCTTGCTGGAGTACGGCCAGACCCTGCACGAGGCTTCGCCCTTTAAAAAAGCATGAACCAGATGCCCTATTATTTAGCCGACGATTTCAGTGGCCTGTTTCCCCCTGCGCACCATGCGCTCGCCGAACCCGACGGCCTGCTCGCCGTCGGCGGCAACCTCAAACCTGAAACCCTGCTACAGGCATACAGTCAGGGTATTTTCCCCTGGTATAGCGACGATCAGCCTGTGCTCTGGTGGTCACCCAACCCGCGTTGCGTGCTGTTTCCGCACAAATTAAAAATCTCGCGCAGCCTGAAAAAAACGCTCAACAAAAAGATTTATGAGATAAGAGTAGACACCGCTTTTGCTGAAGTCATGCAGGCCTGCGCCGCGCCCCGAAAAGATGAAGCCGGAACCTGGATCAACAACGACATGCTCAGCGCCTATTGCTGGCTGCACGAGCTGGGTTACGCACACTCCATCGAATGCTGGAACAATAACAAACTGGTGGGCGGACTTTACGGCCTGAGAATCGGCGACATGTTTTTCGGCGAATCCATGTTCAGCAGACAGACCGACGCTTCAAAAGTCGCGCTGGAATATTTATGCCATACCCTCAAACCCGAACTGATTGATGTACAGGTACATTCTGATCACATGGAATCGCTGGGCGCGGAAGTTATCAAGCGGGATGCGTTTATTGATCGGGTTAATCATTATTGCGGCAAGGCTCTAAATCCGGTTATCCAGTCAGCTTAGATCGCCTTAGCTGATTTGATCGCCGTTAAACTAAAGGCAAAAAAAAGGGCCGACAGATGTCGGCCCAAAAGCTATGTACATCTATTACAGGAGATTGCTTTTTGATTACATGGCGAACTGTAGCTGTAATGACATGGAATCAGCCTCGGGCTTAGCTGGGACGGTCCCATTTTTAGTTGAGCCGGACTCCATTTCATTAACATAGGCCGCAGTCAACTTGATGTTCTGCCAGGGAGCCTACGGCGTCTTTTTTCTTTAGTTCAGTCTCTTTTTCCTTTAGCTCAGAATTTTTTTGAACTGATAATTCACGTTCTGACAAGAGCAAATTCTTGAGCGCCTCGACAGATTCAGGTAGCATTTTTGATGCCGTTTCCATGCGGACTATTTTACCAGAAACAGCATTATCGTCAGTACTTTATGGCATAAAAATCAGCCCGCGCAGCTGGCAAACTGCAATGCCTTATGGCCCTTTAGCTGAGTAATATCATAACCTGACAACAACCACCGCCACTGATCTTCAGATAGGTTCATGATGTCGCTCTGGTGCTTACGCGGCCACTTGAACTTATCTTTTTCCAGGCGTTTGTACCACAGGAAAAAACCGGTTTTATCCCAGTAAAGCACTTTCAGTTTATCGCGCGATTTATTGCAGAACACAAACAAGGCCTCGGAAAAAGGCGACAGCTGCATTTGCTGTTCAACGATCA
>JAVVEE010000060.1:0-15660 GCA_032251315.1 Gammaproteobacteria bacterium | reverse complement strand
GCCGACCAGCTGTGGATGAGATTGAATGTACAACTTAAACTCGTGATATTTTTGTCTTGATTATGGGGTCCACTTTAGTACTTGGTTTGAGCGTACCACCCTGCCGTTTTTAAGCTGGCTTCGACTCAGTCGCGCTGATTCTCTACGCTCTATCAAGCACTTTCCTGCCCACCACAAACCACAGCAGACCGGAGAGAATACCCGGTGCGACGCTGTATATCAGCCCGCCCGGTGCGAGTTGTTGCCACGCCAGAAAACAGGTGATGCCGACGATGACCATGCTGATGGCCAGTGTCTGCGAGGCGCGGTAGCCCAGCGCGTAGACGATAATCAGCGGCGCGAAGGCTGAGCCGAGCAGGCCCCATGCGTCCAGCACCAGGGCAAACACGGTCTGCGTGCCGGTCAGGGCGATAACCGCAGCGGTGCTGAGAATAACCAGTGTCGCCACTTTGGCGACAATCAGCGAATGCACTTTGCCGGGATGCTGAATGAAGTCGCGGGTGAGCGCGGCGGAACAGGAGAGGATGAGCGAGTCGGCTGTCGACAGGGTGGCCGCGAACAGCGCCGCCAGTACCAGACCGACGAAAACATCCGGCATGACGGTTTGTGCCATGGTCGGCAGCGCCAGTTCGGCATCGAAGTTGGCCGTCTCCGGGAAAGCGATGCGGCTCAACAGCCCGACTGCGATGGTGGCACTGTAAAAAAGGGTGAACCAGCTGTAATAGTAGACGCGCATGCGGTTGATGTGGCGCGGGTCATCCAGACTGATAAAGCGGATGACGATGTGCGGCTGTCCGATCACGGCCATGCCCCCGAACACCCAGCCGGTGATAAATAGCAGTATTTCCGGCACAGAGCTATCGGGGAACCAGTCGAGATAATCGGGTTCGATCTGGGCCAGTTTGTGCAGCGCGCTATCCCAGCCGCCGGCGATCTGAATGCCGCCGATGATGAGCACCGCCATGCCGGCGATCATCACCATAGACTGTGCCGCATCAGTCCATATCGAGGCGCGCAGCCCACCGGCGGTACTGTAAACAAGCACGATGACGGCACCAATAATGATGCCGGTGGAAGGCTCCCAGTCCAGCATCACCTGCGTCGCCTTACTACCGGCTTTCAATTGCGCGGCGGCATAGAGGGTGAGGAAAAACACCGTCAGAATGCCGATCAGACGGCGCAGATGATGGTGATTATTTCCGTGCCAGTGTCCCAGCAGGCCGCCGAAGGAGTGCACCTTTTCCGAACGCGAGGCGGCGTGAATTTTTCCTACCGCGAGCAGCGACGCCATCAGGTCACCGGCAATCCAGCCCAGCATCACCCATATCGAAGACAGCCCGGTACTGTAGGTCAGGCCGATCATGCCGATAAACATAAAACCGCTGTTGTTGGTGGCCACCGCAGACAGCCCGGTCAGCCAGGCGGGGACAGACTTGTCCGCTACCAGATAGTCCTCCTGGGTTTTTCTGCTCTTGAACATGGATGACAGGCCGATGGCCAGAAAAGCCAGCATGAAGATCAGGAAACTGGTGGTGATCATAAATTATTGTCCCTTGTTATTATAGTTATGGTGATGGTGGCGGAGCCGCTCTCCCACTTCCGCAGCCAATTCATCCTAAATCCGACAGCCACTCGCATCCCAGTTTGCATGAGGCGGGCGCATCATTCAATGCAGCGTCCAATTCGCGCCATGGCCGCGACGCCGGTCAAAGCCAAATCCAGCAATTTTACTGCGGCGACTTTTTTCGCCCCGGTGGTATATTTATGAGCAACATAATCCCTGCGGTTAGCTATATTCTACTCTTACCATGGAGAATGTTATCGCGATAACCAGCGTTGTGTTAGAGCTTCAGACGCTGCAGTTCTGCACGACGGTGGCCTTTTTGAATATATGGCAATGCTAACGGTGATTTGAAAATTCAACTGCGCATCAGCATACTAGAGAAAATCAGCAGCGATTAACATGCACTGCATGAGCAACTTCAAGATTTTAAAATTTCACAGAAAAGCCATTGCTGAAGCATAAATTAAATTGCACTTAATCATCACCGAGCACAATTGCTAACAAAACCAGACCTAATAAGGAGAGATGGCATCATGACTGAATTCAAATACACCCGCGACCTCGGCGCACCCGACCCTGAATTAAAAAACTCGCCCATTGCCGAAGAGAATGACGATGAAACCGATGTCATACGCCAGGCGATACCCGGTGAACCGCTCTGCTATTTCAACGACCAGAGCTTCCCCAACGGCACTTATATCAAAAGCGGCACCTCATTACTCAAATGCGTCTACGGCATCTGGACCCCGGCCGGCTCATCAGACCCCGACAACCCGTGAGTGTTTGCTGTTGGGTACAAGCTACATATTTACAAACAAGGCATTAGTCCGCGTTCTTCCGCGGACTATTCTTCCATTACAGCACTCACAAATTCTGTGCAAACACCCAGGCAAAGCCGACGCCGATTAAATAAGAGTGCTTCTGCTCAACCAATGGGCTGTCTTCAAACACCGCTCCGTTCAGGTTCCGGTACTGCAACAAAGTCCACCAGATTAAGTTGCCTTCACGCCAGCTGGCACTCAGGTTAGCAAACGCACCGCCATAGCCCTTTTCCGAAATATAAGCGGGCCGTGATGACGTAGCAAAACTCGATGCCACCTCATAATAATAAGCATGAAAATCGCGCGTTGCATAATTAACCCCCAGGGTGAGTTTCATCGCCAGTCCGGACTTATACAGTCTACGTTTTTCAAGGCTGAACTGCGGTTCCAGTAACCAGCCTTCATGACTGCTACTTTTGAAATCCGTGGCCACTGCAGCCCTTAACGGCAGTTCAAAATGCAGGCTCATTCGATCTTTCGCCGGTTTAACCAGAATAAATTCCAGCGAAGGCCCCAGCTGCGCGATCGCATCAAGATCGGGCATACCCTCGCGTGCGCCACTGTCTTCGCTGTCCACAGGAATACCCAAGCCCAGACTCAGATCCAGCGCCACATATTTAGTCTTAAAAAGAAACGTGCGAATGCTCCGATCTATCTCCAGCTTTTCGGCTAACAGCGTAAAATAAGGCATTGGCACCGTATAATTAATCTTGTCCGCAGAACCCGGGTACAGACTAAGATTGAATGTCGCCGCGCCCGCACCCAGATCCCAAATGATATCCTGTGCGCCTGACTGCGAAGAATATAACGCAGTAAGTAAAAATAGGATGTTGAGTAACGTTTTTCGCATAACTATTTCATCAGGTTGTCAATTCAGAATTGAGTACCCTGATGGCAGATGTATTTTTTAATCGCCTTACGAAAATAAAACATCATTGCACTTTACATCCAACACCTTATTCTTCATCAGGCGTCTTTTTACGGCGGCTGGGCTTCACCATCACTTCCAGATAAAAGGCTTCCAGCTGCTGCGATTCAGCCTCACTAATACACTTGTTAATCTCGCTGAGATGGATAGCCTCACTACCGGCCTCATCAACACCATAGCGGCAGTCAAAATCCCAGTAATCTTCGCCTTCCGGCAAGGCCTTTCTACGTTCCCGTTTTATATATTTACTCACCTCATGCTTGATGGCTTCCACCAGCCTTGGTGTCTTGATCTTTTCATGGCTTAACTTAAATGTTTTTTTCATAACCAACTCAAACTTTAATAAAATATTTCAAAAATAGCACCACTTTCTGCTATGCAGGCGGATCCAGTTTAACCGCCGTTGTGGCATTAACCCTGTACCAGCCGGTCAGGCTGTAACGTGAACATCGGGTAGGCAGTACCTCATGCGGAAACTCTTCGCTCAGGAAAACAACCATGGCTCCAAACGCGGGCGACACCGTTTCCAGAACCCGGCTATCATCCGGCGCATACAGCACCAGTTCGCCGCCATCGCCGGGCTGCCAGGCGGGGTTCAGATATAAAATGCTCGACAGGCGACGGCTGGAATCGTCCTTGAAGACATCCAGATGCTTTTTATAAAACGCCCCGGCGAAGTAATGCGCGTAATGGCTTTCATAATCGAACAGCCCGAGAAACAGCGCCCGATTCAGGTGCAGCCGAAGCTGCTCCGCCCATTGCAGATAAAACCGGGTGGGCGGATGCGACATATCCAGCCAGCAGATACGGTCACGGCGCACAAACGGGTTAAGCTGATGCACCTGCTCCCGACCAATCCCAGCCTGATGAAAATTCTCACTATCGGTCTGCTTGATATCGATAAACAGCGACTGCAACTGCTCGACCGTAAACACTTCGTCGAGAACAATATAGCCCTGATGCTTCAGCGCTTCGCTGATGCGGTCAAAGACATCGCCATTAGTAGGTGCCTGCGTTAAATAGGTCGTGGACAATCAGATAGCCTCAGGCGGTTAACGTGAAGAGGCATTTATAACCTAAAACGACACCGGGCGTATAGAAATTTTCAGTTTAAAATCGCGCAATGCTCTGCGTTTATTGCATCCTGCCTTGCTTTGTGGATTTCACCATCTTAGCCGATCAGGATCGGTGGCCTGGAGAAATTCGTCAGACAGCTTACTCAGCAGCGCCTCATCTGCCAGGCCTTCGCCACGCATGGAAAAAGCTGTAAAGGCGCATTATTTCTGCTGAGACTATCAAATAATCGCCGCATTTGTTTATTTCTATTTTGCACCAGGTCATAAAGCAACAAATACCTGTCATGAACATGCTCGTCTTTATTATTTATTACTTCACTAAATTCTTTGAATGATTCTTCGCAAAAGCTTTCGATAGCCTTTTCATGTATTTTCTTGAATATCTTCCAATCGGACTCCGTCATTTTTTTTTACATAACAGTGTATTAAATTGAAATATTTATATTTCTTTAGATCATTTGAGTGTAATTTATTACACAACCACAAACGAAAATCAAGATTACTGCTCTATTGATAAAAACAATATCAATAGTGTTCTGATTCATTTATAAGCTGTCAAACCAAACGTTTTTGCCATTTTTAGTTTTTTTAACGTGCTGATAACAGTCAAGGACTGACTCATAACTTCATGTCACTACAAAACCAGATCACTCACCAAATATATATTCGAATGTCTCGATATCCTTTCGATATAACTGAGCGACAAAGTCTACCGACTCCTGATCATAATATTCTGTATACCTGGAAAAGGTATTCATTTTCTGTGTAACACTAAAATAATCATGTATGGTTTTTAATACCTGATAAAGATTATTTTCCCGTCTGAATAAGCTGAGTGATTTGTTTTTGTGTCCCAATATCTTATCCGGCAAGCCTAATTTACTGCAAACGACGTTAAAATCATGCTGGATATTTTCAAACTTTCCAATAAAATCCATCAGGCATCGGCCATCTTTTTCATATAGAAAATCATACTGTGGAATAACATGGCAATATTCATCACTCCATAATGGTTTTGGAAAATGCTCAAATAAAAATGTTTTGAAATCATATCGTGATGCATGTCTTCTGTATTTATATTCAGAAACGATTCTATCCCATGGATTACGAACGAACGAAAATTTGAAATATTCATCAAATATTTCTTTAGACACATGCCCATATTTAACATAATCTGCAATGCGAAAATGTGTCGGGGGTGGGTCAAACTTATTCACATCAGGATCAAATGGTAAGAACGGCCTATTTTTAGTTTCTGCCTTAACCTTATCATCGAATACACTGATAATACTTGTCCCGGCCACTTTTGGAATGTGGACAAATATGCATTTATTTTCATGTGAAATCATAACGCGCCCTCAGTATTTCAGTTTTTTACACCAGCCTATAACTGTAATTTTCACATTTAATTTCATCAAAATAATTGATTATCATGACTATTACCAATTATCTGTAACGAAAACCGAGGTAGGATTAAGGTATTCACTAATATTAGAAACAACTGTGTTCCTACCACGGTTTTCGGTTTTACTTTCCCTGTGAAGCTTACCTGAAAAATGTCCAAAACAGTTTTTTACACCTACGATTTCTGCTTACGCAATCTCAATGAACCCACAAAATTTATATTACAATAGTCAGTCTGGCCTCACTAAATCGCCAAAATCAAATCAGTCCTATCGCTACTCTGGACGGCATCATCATAAAACCTGCTCCCTTCTAAATATCGGTTTTATTCTCAAGCAAAAACCTTAGATGCACTGCAATAAATACCATATAAACCCTGTTACTTTATGATGAACTTTTAATGATAATGCTTGTCGTTAGCAATGAGAACGGGATAAACTCATCGCGTTTGTTTCTAATTCGACTCACTGTCAGGAGCACACAATTATGTCTAATTTTAAAAAATCTGTATCTATTGCTATAGGGGCGACTTTTATAGCTTCGATGGCAGCTGTACCTTTGTCCAATGCTGATGAAAACCCTTTCGGCATGCAAAAACTGAACGCCGGTTACTTGCAGGTTGCAGCGGTGGAAGGCAAATGTGGTGAGGGCAAGAGTGATGAAAACGGCAAGTCGAATGACAAAGCCAAAGAAAAGGATAAAGAAGGAAAATGTGGCGAAGGGGATAAATCCAGTGAAAAAGAGAAGGAAGGTAAATGCGGTGAAGCCAAATGCGGCGCTAGTAACTAAACGCCGTTTCTTCCAAAAAAACCAGGGAGTTCGCTCTTCGGGTTTTTTTTGGTTGAACAAGGACTTTCCCTTCAAAATTTCTTCCTGGCGGTACAGTCTGTTGGCTGAATAACCTGAGTAACGCTTAATTTACCCCGAACATAGCTAATGCAGACCGAATCAAAATAATAGCCTGTATTTATGAACAACTGCATTGAATTTGCTGTCACATACTTTATTATGTTGTTTTCGGGTTAAACCAGCCTGAATACCTCATCGAAACCGTCTCGGATGCTTCCAATGACCACAACTAATCACCATTATTTTAATCAGGAATACCCCGTGCATGGCGCCGGTCTCGGTCTGCGCCGTGAAGTTATGGATGAGATGGCGAGCATCCGTACCGATCAGGTTGATTTCATGGAGGTTGCGCCGGAAAACTGGATTGGCATCGGTGGCGCTTACGGCAAGAAATTCCGCGCCTTCACCGAGCGTTTTGATTTTCTCCTGCATGGCCTGTCACTTTCCATCGGCGGGCCTGCTGAACTGGATGAATCGCTGGTGAAAGCTATCGGCAAACTCATGCGTGAACACGGCATCAAGTTCTATTCTGAACATCTAAGCTACTGCTCTGATGATGGCCATCTTTATGACCTGCTGCCCATTCCCTTTACCGAAGAGGCCGTGCATCACGTCGCCAGCCGCATCAGACGCGTGCAGGATATTCTCGGCCAGCAGATCGCCATGGAGAACGCCTCCTACTACACACCTGCGCCCGGCGCTGAAATGCAGGAAATTGACTTCATCAAAGCGGTGCTGGATGAAGCCGACTGCAAACTGCTGCTTGATGTCAACAACATTTATGTCAACTCTATCAATCACGGTTATGACCCGGTGGTGTTTATGCAGGCCCTGCCCGCAGAGCGTATTGCTTACGGCCACATCGCCGGGCACTATAATGAAGCTGACGATTTAATTGTTGATACTCACGGCGCGGACGTTATCGATAACGTCTGGCAGTTGCTTGAGAAAACCTACCAACACTTTGGTGCATTCCCGACTTTGCTGGAACGTGACTTTAATATTCCGCCCGTTGCCGAGCTGTTAACCGAAATTGAGCAGATAAAACTGCGGCAACATAAGTACGCAATCCCCAGCACTAACAACGAGCAGGCCCGTGGCTAAAGAAAACTTCAAAGACATTCAGTACACTTTCACTGCGCACCTGCGCGATCCGGAAAAAAATCCGGCACCCGCCGGCATTGAAGACAGGCGCATGGGCATTTATCGCGATCTGTTTTACAATAATATTGAAGGTTTTCTGGCCCGCGGTTTTCCTGTTATCCGCCGTATTTACAGCGATGAAGACTGGCACCGCATGGTGCGTGACTTTTTTTCACGGCATAAAAGTCAAAGTCCGTACTTTCTGGAAATTGCACAGGAGTTTCTGGCTTATCTTCAAAATGAACGTGAGCCTCAGCCCGAAGACCCCACCGGTTTACTGGAACTGGCACACTATGAATGGGTCGAATTAGCATTGAGCGTTGCTGATGAAACCAGCCCGCTGGAAGGTATTGATACGAACGGCGACCTCTTATCGGGACAGCCGGCACTGTCACCGCTGGCCTGGTCACTGGCTTACACATTGCCGGTGCATAAAATGTCACCCGATTACTTACCCGCACTGACACCGGAACAACCCAGTTATCTGCTGGTCTATCGCAATAGCGAGGACAAGGTTAAATTCATGGAAATTAATCCGGTCACCGCGCGTCTATTTCACCTACTGGAAAACAATACAGACATGAGCGGCCAGCAGGCATTGGCTCAAATCGCGAAGGAAATGAATCACCCCAACCCCGAGGTTGTTATGCAAGGCGGATTAAGTACATTACAGGAGTTACATGCGTATGGAATTATTCTGGGGACGCGCCAATGAACTGTACAAACCCGCTGCGCTCCGGATTTATAGCTAGCCTGCTTGCCGGACTGACGCTGCTGGCTGCACCGCTGCACGCGACTGACGTCAGTGTTCACAAAAATTTGCAAACCGGCTTGCTGACCTGGACTTCCGAGGAGAAGGGTTTCAGCATTGAGCTGATTCAGCTGATGCCGGATTTTGTGCGCGCGGTTTATTCCAAACATGATTTCCCGCAGAAGGAAATTGAACACATCGCCGATTACTGCGTCTTCGGCAGCATTTTGAAAAATACCTCCGAACAGCAGCTTACCTACAAGGTCAGCGAATGGACCTATACAGATGCACAGGACAAGACTCACCCGGTTAAAAGCAAATCACAATGGCTGCAAGAGTGGCGAAAAGCCGGCATTACTTTTTCATGGACCCTGTTGCCTGATGATGTTGTGTTTGAAGTCGGCGACTGGCAACAGGGCTTTACCACCATCAAAGTACCCAGAGATCAGCACTTCGATTTAAATTACCGCTGGACGCAGGATGACGTCGCCTATACCGGCTCCCTTAATAATTTAAGCTGCGCGCCAGCTACCCTTGACCAACTGCAATGAGTTTACCTATGTCTAAAATAATCACCCTTATAATCACCACCTTATGCCTGCAACTGACTGCAATTACACTTCACGCTGAATGGCAGGAACCCGAGCTGGGCTATCAGCTCAACCCCTTAGTAAAGCCTGTTGAAGCGCCCGGTTTTACTCTGATGGATATGGATGAGTATGAATACGACTTCTCGGAATATAGCGGCAAGGTGGTTTTGCTGAATTTCTGGGCGACCTGGTGCCCACCCTGCCGTCGCGAAATGCCTTCCATGGAACGACTGCATCAGCAGAATGCGGGTAAGGATTTTACCGTACTAGCCATCAACCAGATGGAAGATGCCGACACGGTTTTCAGTTTTTTCGGCGTTCTGGAAACCCGCCCGACATTTAACATTCTGCTTGATAGCGACAGCAAAGTTTCCCAACGTTACAATGTTAGAGGCCTGCCCACCACCTATCTGATTGACAAGCAGGGGCGTGTTCGTTATAGCGCAGTCGGCGGTCGTGAATTCGACCACCCGGAAGTACAGAAGATTATTGATGCTTTAATGCAGGAATAATATCAGCGGCTATCGGTATAAAAGAACCAATGCTAATAGAGGAAAATTTTATTCATGCGTGGAGTTGCCGAATAAATGTTGATCCGACATAGTTATTTTTTACTGGGATGGCTGTTCTTTGCGCTGGGCATAGTGGGCGTCGCGTTACCGGCAATACCTACAACACCCTTCATGTTGCTGGCGCTGTGGGCATTTTCCAGAAGCTCACAACGGTTCCACGACTGGCTATACAATCACACCTTTTTTGGCCCGCCTTTGCAGCAATGGCAACAATATCGGGTGGTACCATTCGGCATAAAACTGGTAGCCATCAGCTTTATGCTGATGAGCATGGTGTTTTTGCTGGTTCTTTCTCCGCTGCCCGACTGGGTGACAATAGTGACAGGAATGGTCATGTCAGCCACCGCCATTTTTCTTCTCAGCAAACCTTCATACCCGCCGGTTAGCCATGATGACGAGGCATCCAGATAGTCTTCGTAAGGTAATCACCGCTTTTCCGTTTCTGGACATTACTAAAAAGCTTTTGCAGGTTAGGCACCGCCTTTAATCAAAAATCTTCTGCCACCATCTACGCCGGTTGTTCGGCGGATTGAGCGCGGCTTCTAGCTCCACCGGTTTTATTGTGGACAAGATCCAGCCTGGTAGCGGCGGGTTTTCGCTGAAACCACAGGACACGCCCAGGTTATTGGGGTCGAATATTTTTATATAGCTCGGGGATTCCTTGCTATCGGTATAGACGATACCGCAGTAATCTTCGTCGTGCTCCTGATGCAGCAGAGCATCAATTTCATCGATGAATTTTAACAGATGGGTTTCACTCGCGACCGTCTCCGGCGGCACCTCACCCACGGCATAAATATACCAGCCAGTGGCCGAAGGTTGCCTGAGAACATTCCAGAACTCATCCAGATGGTGCCAGCGCAGCAGAGAGGTAAAGTTGCCCCGAAAGGCATCGACATAGTTTTTTTCTACTGATACTTGCATCATTAAAACTCGCTCGTTTGTTGTCTATTTACTATTGAGTTACATGGAAAGGATACCCTTCAATCAAGACGCGCTGAGAATACATCCGTGTACGCTCGGCAGCAGCATCCCTGCTGCTGACGGTCTTGATTGAAGGGTATCCTTTCCATGCGTTTTGTTAGTAAGCCGGCGCCTGTTCATTGATCCACTCTTGCAGCTCGGTCAAACTGCGGCGAATGAACGCCCGGTCATCGAATACACTCGCCATAACCGTAATACCCTGAATACGCGCCAGCATGTCCATGGCTTTATCTTCTGCTTTGGCACACTTTAGCGTTGTAAATTGCTCGACCAGCCAGTCCCGCATCAGCACAAATACGGCACGCGAAACCTGTTGAAGATCCTTTCTATCTTTCGCCAGCTCGGAACTCAGGGTGCCAATAGGGCAACCGACCTGAACAAGGTCCTCCTCAAAATTAGCCAGCATATTACTGAAATGCTCAAGCCGCTGGCGGGGGTCACTTGCGGTCTGTTCACAGGCCTGTAGAATGTCGCCATAAATTTGTAGCCGTGCCTCAATGACCGCATTGAGAATGTCGTCCTTGGTTTTGAAATAATAGTAGAAGTTGCCGCGCGGGATACCGGTGGCATCGGCAATGTCCCTAAACGATGTCTGATGATAACCACGTTTATAAAACAACTGGTCGGCTGCTTCGACGATAAGCTGGCGATTGTTTTCTCCTTTATTACCCATAATTAAGCTTTTTCCTTTGTGCTGGTCATTAAAGAACTTTAAAAAGCGGCTTTGAACCTGACTTGACGTTTGAAATCAAATATTAGACGCTTGTATGATTATTGTAAACCTAATACCCAGTCATCGCCGAATAAATATACCCGTGCAATGGATGGCTATGCCGAAATAAAAAACTATAGAATGGCTACTTTTTAAAACACAGCCCAACCAAACAGGCCGTTAACTCCGATGTACACAACCCGAATTTTTCAACAATGCCGGTAAACGCACTCAAGATCGAAAACCTGAAGAAGACCTATCGCAATGGCACCGTCGCACTATGCGGGGTCGATCTGGATGTAATGGAGGGTGATTTTTTTGCTCTGCTCGGGCCCAACGGCGCCGGCAAATCGACCGCCATCAGCATTATCAGCTCGCTCACTAACAAGACCACCGGCAAGGTTCAGGTTTTCGGGCACGATATCGATCAGGATCCGGCGACCGCGCGCAGCATGATCGGGCTGGTGCCACAGGAATTCAACTTCAATATTTTCGAACCGGTCATTGAGATTCTCATCAATCAGGCAGGCTTTTACGGCATCGGTCGAAAAGTGGCCACCCAGCGCGCGGAAAAATATCTGCGCAAGCTGGAGCTGTGGGACAAGCGCTTCGACATGGCCAAGGAGCTTTCGGGGGGCATGAAGCGCCGCCTGATGATTGCCCGGGCGCTGGTGCATGAACCCAAACTGCTGATTCTTGACGAGCCCACCGCCGGTGTTGATATTGAAATCCGTCACTCCATGTGGACGTTTATGCGCGAGATCAACGCCAGCGGCACCACCATTATTCTGACCACGCATTACCTGGAAGAGGCCGAAAGCCTGTGCAATCACATTGCCATTATTGACAAGGGCGTGACCATCGAACACACCAGTATGCGTACCCTGCTCGACCGGCTGCGCGTCGAGACCTTCATACTTTATCTTGAAGAGCCTCTCACAGAGCTGCCGATATGCGGCGATTACCCCCTCAAGCTGGTGGACAGCAAAACCCTCGAAGTTGGCGTCGCGCATTTACAAACTTTGAACGAATTTTTTCATCTCCTGAGTGAATGCAACATAAAGGTTCTCAGCATGCGTAACAAAACCAATCGTCTGGAACAGCTGTTTGTCTCCATGATGCGCGACGGCAACGCCGAAAATTATCGCGGAGTCCAGGCATGAATTTTTCCCAGCAACTGATCGCCTTTAACACCATTATGGTTCGGGAATACCTGCGTTTTATCCGCATCTGGGTTCAGACCATCATCCCGCCGGTCATTACCATCGCGCTGTATTTTGTTATTTTCGGGCAATTAATCGGCTCGCAAATCGGCGACATTGATGGCTACCGCTACATGGACTACATCGTGCCCGGGCTGATTCTGATGGCGGTGATTACCAACTCCTACGCCAATGTGGTGTCGTCCTTTTTCAGCGCCAAGTTTCAGAAGAACATCGAAGAGATGATCATCTCGCCGCTGCCCAACTACATCATTCTGGCGGGCTACATTTCCGGCGGCGTAGCGCGCGGCGTCACCGTGGGCATTACGGTCACCGCTGTCTCCATGTTCTTTTCTGATTTTCAGATTCACAGCCTCAGCATCACGCTGGCGGTGTTCGTGCTCACCTCCATCCTGTTTTCCATTGCCGGGTTGATCAATGCGGTGTATGCGCGCACTTTTGATGATATCACCATCATCCCCACTTTCGTGCTGACGCCACTGACCTATCTGGGCGGGATTTTCTATTCGATCAAGATGCTGCCCGAATTCTGGCAGACAGTTTCGATGGGCAACCCGATTCTGTATATGATCAACGCCTTCCGCTACGGTCTGCTGGGCGTCTCGGATATAGACGTCACCACCGCGCTGGTCATTATCGTCGCCTTCATCGTCATCCTCTTCACCCTGGCCCTCAACATGCTCAACAGGGGCGTTGGCATCAAGCCGTAGCCAGCACCAACTGCTTAGCCATTTTTTAAAGATTTTTTACCGCAGAGACGCAGAGAGTGCAGAGAAAACCTAATTCTCAATAGTTTGTGCGAAGCACAAATAAAACCTCTGCGTTCTCTGCGCCTCTGCGGTGAATGCTTTTGTTTTTTGTTTTTGCTTTAGCTCTGGATATAAAAAAGGCCGCTCTATGCGGCCTTTTTATTGCTTCATTAAAATGAAGCCTTAAGCATGTTCTTCGGTAAAAAACTGACGCTGCACCAGCGCGAAGCCACCGAACATGACGGCGGCAAAGGCCAGATTGCCCAGCAGGCTGTTCTGCAGGAAGGGCAGTCCGGCGACATAAGACTGCATCAGGCCGGCGGCGGTCATCGGGTACAGACCGTTCATCATCCAGGCGCCCAAGTTGGTGATAATAAAGAACAACAGGGTCGACGCCACGGCTGAAGCTGCGACGCGATTAACGGTGATTTTCTTCTGCATCCAGATGCCCATGCCTACGGTCAGCGCAAATCCGGCATAGACAAAAATCATGGTGTTGTGGAAGCCGAGGATCAGGTCACTGAGAATCAGCACTAAAAAAGGCAGGATGAAGGCCATGCGTTTATCCAGAAAATAAGCACCGCCGAACAGGGCCATCGCCGCTACCGGTGAAACATTGGGGGGATGCGGTAACACCCTGAAGAGTGCGACGCCGAAAATAATAACTGCAACTGCCCATAATTTTTTATTCATGATTGTTCCCCACTAAAATATCGACGAATTCTAGCACAACAATGCCGCGCTGAATCCACCTGATTAGCCCGACATTAGCCGGCGTCATTCCACAGCCACGCCGCGCCGCGCACACCGGAGGAGTCTCCGTGTTTCGGCGGCAGCAGTTTGGTGCTGACCACATCCGAAAAAACATACTCACCCCACAGTGTGGGGACGTTGCTATACAGGCGCTGGATATTGCCCATACCCCCGCCCAGCACAATGACATCGGGATCGAGAATATTGATCACATGCGCCAGACCTCTGGCCATGCGCTGCTCATAACGTTGCAGGGTCTGTTCGGCGTCATCATCGCCTTGCCCGGCCAGCTCGACAATCTGGCGGCTGCTGAGTGCGTGCCCGGTATGCTGTTCATGATCGTAGGCCATGCCGGGGCCGGAGAGAAAGGTTTCGATGCAGCCGTGCTTGCCGCAGTAACAGGCCGGCCCGGGGAGCTCGCCGGCACTCGGCCAGGGCATGGGATTGTGCCCCCATTCACCGGCGATGCCGTTAGCACCATTGAGCGCCTGCCGGTTAACAACGATGCCCGCGCCAACGCCGGTGCCGATAATCACGCCGAAAACGATCGCCGCATTTCGAGCCGCACCGTCAGTGGCTTCGGAGAGGGCGAAACAGTTGGCATCGTTGGCAATTCTGACCGAATGCTCCAACAGAATCTCAAGATCGCGCCGCACCGGCTCGCCGTTCATGCACACCGAATTGGAGTTTTTCAGCAACCCGTTAGCGGACCGGGCATAACTCAGAGCGCCGGGGGTACAGATACCCACCGTGGCTTCCAGCATGGAATCGAGCTTGATTTTGGCGCTGATCTGTTCGACCAATGACTTGATGGCGACCAGCGTTCCCTGATAATCCCCCGCCGGTGTGGGCACACGTTGCCGCACCAGCTCCATGCCCTCCTCATCCAGGGCAATGCCTTCGATTTTGCTGCCGCCGAGGTCGATACCGATGCGGATCACGACGATGCCTCCTCGATCCGCGCAGACTGCCAGTAGACTTCGGCCTCGCCCTGCTGGCGGGTAATGAAGCGCGCCATGACAAACAGCAGGTCGGAGAGACGGTTGATATAAGCCAGCAGATTTTCGTTGAGACTGTTTTCCCGGCTGGCCGTGACCAGCGTTCGTTCCGCCCGCCGGCACACCGCGCGCGCCAGATGACAGATGCTCGCCGCCTCGCCGCCACCGGGCAGAATAAACTCCTTCAGCGGCGGCAGCTCGGCATTGAGCTGATCGAGCTTCTGCTCCAGCCAGTCGATGCGCGGCGCTTTCAGCAGCGGCATCGCACAGCTGAGCTCACCACCGAGATCAAACAGGTCATTCTGGATGGTCTTAACATCAGCGATAATTTCACCGCTTAACTTGCAGGCCAGCAGCCCCAGTAGACTGTTCAGCTCATCCACATCGCCCTGCGCCTGCATGATGGCGCTGTCCTTGGCGACACGCTCGCCCGTCGCTGTTCCGGTCTCACCTTTGTCGCCGGTACGGGTATAAATTTTTGTTAGTCGATTAGCCATATTTCATCAAACTCAAATTGCTGTTTTTTATTTTACATTGACGATG
>JAVVEE010000059.1:0-16398 GCA_032251315.1 Gammaproteobacteria bacterium | reverse complement strand
TGTGTTTTAGTCGACCGGTGAGTGTACCCACTGGCCCACTTTTTACAACGTGGCGCACTTATGACTAAAATCCGCGTCAGATAAAAGCTATGGAATATTAAAAAATCTTTTTGCATTAGTGACTGCCGCCTGCTTCAGCTCCTCTACATCGACCCCCATATAACGCGAGACGGTTTCCGCAATATGGGGAAGGTAGCAGGGCTCGTTGCGACGACTTTTTACCGGCGCTTCAGCCGGATCTTTGGACAAGTCTCTGGGCAGCAGATAAGGCGCATCGGTTTCGAGCATAATACGATCCAGTGGAATCTCTCTCACTGCATGCTGCAAATCGCGGCCACGGCGCTCATCACAAATCCAGCCGGTGACGCCAACATACATATCCAGCGCCAGATATTCGTTCACCTCGGCCACGGTGCCGGTAAAACAATGTGCCACCGCGTTACTGAGCTGTGGACGGGCATTCGTCAGCATGGCGATAAAATCGTCGTGCGCCTCACGCTGATGCAGAAACACCGGCTTCCCTACCGCCGCCGCCAGCTTCAGCTGCGCCTCAAAAACCATACGCTGATTCACCCCGGTGGAAAAATTCCGATTATAATCCAGACCGCATTCACCCAGCGCCACGACACAATCCTGCCCGCAGAGTTCGGCCAGCTGCCGGCCTGTGGCCTCAGTATAATCATCAGCATGATGCGGATGCACACCCGCCGTGGCATACAGCACACCCGGATATTGCCGGCACAGCTCAATCGCCCTGCGGCTATGCTCAAGATCCGTACCGGTGACAATCATCACACCCACGCCGGCACGCAACGCCCGCTGAACTACCCCATCCAGATCATCCTGAAAAGAACTGCCGGTTAAATTAACACCAATATCAATATATGTACTCATCTGCGCTATCATAACAGCTACCAACAATCCTGAACCATCATGTCCGAGAGCCATTTAAAAAAATCACTCTGCGTCGTCTGCGATAACGACAGCCGCCATGAACAGGCGCAGGCATTTGCCGGCGAAAACCTGCTGCCCCTGCTTAACGCCAAACCCCCCGATTACGAACTCCAGCTAATTTTCGGCAACAAACGTATCGAGCTCTATGACAACTCTCTCAATACCAGCATTTACGTTGACTTCGTACATGGCGCGCTCGCCCATCGTCAACAGTTCGGTGGTGGCCGCGGTCAGGCCATCGCCAAAGCGGTTGGACTAAAACAGGGGAAAAATCCCAGCGTGCTCGACATCACCGCTGGGCTGGCACGTGACGCCTATATTTTAACCACGCTCGGCTGCCCGCTGACCCTGGTCGAAAAATCACCCATCCTGAGCAAGCTGATAGAAGATGGCATCGCGCGCGGCCTTGAAGATGAACACAGCGCCGAAGTCCTCACAGAACACTTCGAGCTGCACAATCAGGACGCCATTGATTTCATGAAAAATCTGAAGAACGACCAGCAACCCGATACCATCTATCTCGACCCGATGTACCCGGAAAGAAAAAAATCCGCGCTGGTCAAAAAGGAAATGCAAATACTGCAACGCCTACTGGGCAAAGACGAAAACAGCGGTGAACTTCTGGAGACTGCCCTCAACTACGCCAAAGACAGAGTCGTTGTAAAACGCCCCATCCACGCCCCCTTCCTGCTCGATAAAAAACCCGCCACCTCCATCAACAGCAAAAAAACCCGCTTTGATATTTACCTGACTCACAAACCAAAAGAATGATCACAAAAAAGAGACTCTGCCAAGAATGACTATCATTTATCACCATCTTAATTAAATCAGTGTTATATAGAAAAACAGGGTTCAATGCACAGTGATTATTGAGTTCAATTGTTATTTATTTGAAAGCTAAAACACAAGGCATGTGCTGAGATATCATATATGGATATGTAAAACATATGGCCCCGTGATTCTATGAGTGGACTTGAAATAATTTTAGCTTTGCATTTTTAAATACTGCCCGAAAATACCTGATCCCATGACTCTTCTTTATACCGGAAACTTCCTCATCTGTTGAATTTCAACATTAGCGCATACTTCAGATTACTAATGTCGATCGCATCTTCCTGCGTAACTTTGCCGCTAACATGTTCGAGCAAAAGTCGTGCTGTAAATTTACCTGCTGCACTGTTTGCGGCCAGCTCCATCCTGTTCCGCTCAGCATCCTTGAACGTCAGTATATCCTGCGCTTTTAACCCGTTGATATGACCGGCGAGATCAAACTCAATGCTATCCCCCGAGGCTGCCAACACCTTGAGCAGCTCACCATCAAATTTAACCGTGAGTTTCTGGTGGCCGTTGTTATTATATAAAGTGAATCACTGCTGTCCCAAAGGGCAAAATACAGGACGTATTTTGTAACACTCAGCTTCCAGCTTTGCTAGCGGCAATTCGCCAGAGAAGGCGACTAAGTTTGACAGGATCAAATTTGAACGCACGTAGTCCGCCCCCTAGGGCAAACCACATCTATGTGGTTTGTAATTGAGGCTGGTTAGCTGGGTCGCTGATCCAGCCGAGGCGTAGGCAAAACCATGAGATGAATTCAACAGGCCATGAAAACGCTCACCCGGAAAAGTAAATGATAAGCATTTAATGATTTATCTTCACCTGTTTGCGAGTCTTAATTCCTGCATTTACAGTGTAGAAGTATCGATTAAAATCCACACTCTTATAGTGAATATTTTATTTTTATCAATATTATCAATTACCTGCCCGCTCCTGAAGATTACACTTCAACTTTTATTTAAAAAATACACATATTAAACAGGCATATTCTTGCCCATAGTCTAATATTAAAATCCCATAGATTAATTACACATTAATTAAGTATGGTTTTTTCTTTTTTTTGACAAAATATAGGTATTACTAATGGTTTTTAGCGATTTTATGAGATTTAGTTATATTAGAAGTTTAATTATATTGTGTTTTGCATTACAGATATCGGGTTGCATAAGTGATGAAAATGCTCTTAGTGGCGTTGACGAGAGCGTTACTAGTGACCGTAATGCTGCTGCCGGCAGTAATGGCAGTAATGGCATGGGTAATAACACTATAACCATAGTTGATAACACCACCGAAGTAGACAGCAGCACTGAAGTGGATAGCACTGCCGAAGTAGACAGCACCACTCAAGTCGATAGCAATGAGCCGAGTACAGTCACCGTAAACTGGACTGCACCTGTGGCACGCACTGATGACACTCCATTGTCGCTATCAGAAATTACCGGCTACAGAGTATATTACGGTCAGGCCTCCGGCGACTATTCAAACCAGCTTGATATTAATGACAGCTCTGCTATAGAAGCTACTCTGGACGTTACACCCGGACTTTATTATTTCGTTGTTACCTGCCTTGATACCGCAGGTCATGAAAGCGTTTATTCAGAAGAGGTAATGATAAGTATTTAATAACATATTTTTGCATCTGCTGTCGGCAAGATTCCATTCTTACTTTGCCGGCACAGATTACTCTATTAAAAAACCCGCCTACAAGGCGGGTTTTTTAATTCCCAACTATCACCACTCGCCTCATATCTTGAGCTATTTTCCATCAACCCCGTTGTTTAACTAATTGCAAAAACGCCGATCTAAACCCCATCGTTTGACTACTATGTTAATGGTTCGTCCCTGCATCACTTCAGTCAGAATCACGCTGACATAAGGGAATAAAAAACTGATCCCAACAAAAACCAAATTTTTGCAATTTAAGAAATGCTACCACCTGCGTTTTCGGCTTGATGGCTCTATTTATCATTCGATAGCCGGCTTGTTCAGACTATCATCCGATATTTTTTTCAGATAAGCCTGTTCCTGCGCCTCCAGCAGCTTCCTTCTGGCATCGGCTTGTAATTGTTCGGCCTCTTCTACCTTTGGTTGCGCTTCGGGTTCTCCTGCCTTTAGCTGTGCTTTGGCCGCTTCTGCCTTTCGTTGCGCTTCGGCCTCTTCTGCCTTTCGTTGCGCTTCGACTTTCCGCCTTAGATCTTCCTGCTGAGATTTTTCCATGGCCAGCTTACGCATTTCAGCCTGGCGACTTTTTTCCAGTGCCTTTTGCTTCATATTTCGAACCACCAGAGACTCCCTTTCTGCTTCTAAGACACCCAGAAAAGTGGCCTTGTTCAACCAGTCCAGCGCGAGATCATAGTTAGTTTTAACGCCTACACCGTAGGCATGCATCTTGCCCAGATAATACATAGCCTGGGGATTCCCCTTATCGGCTTTTGATTTCAGTTCGGCCAGTTTTTTCTTATTTTCGCCTTCGACACCGTTACTCTCAATCTCCCAGTACAGGAGCTTGAAATTTGCTGCTTCATGACCTTGAGCGGCGGCCTTATTAATCCATTCCCGAGCAGCTTTTATGTCTTTTTCAACACCAAAACCGGCTTCATACATTTCTCCCACCTTGAATTCGGCCTCCACATTCCCCTTGGTCGCCAGTTTCATCTGGAAATCGAACAGGCCATTTGCCTGCGCCCATTGAGCACCATTGGCTTGCGTCCATGGAAAGCACAGTACAACAAGGAGCAATAACGTTAACCCGGGCAGCTTTTGAATCCAGCTGATCCGTAGCGGTAGAAGGTTTTCACATTGATTAAATGGAGTATCTGACAACATAAGCATTAAACCTGCCCGGCCGAAACCAGTTTTTATATTTTTTATATTCCTGCGCATCATTTTAATTCGGAACATCAAGAATCAGGATGCTGGGTAATACTTATTCGTTTATACATTTTCAGTAGTCCCTTGCTTTTATTTTAATCGCGAATTGTTATTACTTATAGTGCAAAAATAATCTTTGACAACAAATTCTAGACCTTATTATTGGTAGAGTAGTATAAAAATACTACAAATCTCTAACTATTACCTGAATCCGACAACCTTCTGGCCAGATACTAATCCCTGAAATTATTATATTGCAGCGGTATATCAATATCCGCAGCTTTCAGCATGGTCATGACCTGTTGCAAGTCGTCACGTTTTTTGCCGGTTACTCTGACCTGTTCACCCTGAATTGCGGCCTGTACTTTGATGCCAGAGTCTTTAATGAGTTTGACGACTTTTTTTGCCATTTCCTTGTCCAGGCCTTCTCTGACTTTGATGGTTTGATAGGCACGCATGCCGCGCTCTTCGATCTTGCCTTTATCCAGACAGGCGACGTCAATGTTTCGTGCTGATAATTTTTTGTACATAATGTCGTGCATCTGCCGAATCTGAAACTCATTGGTGGCTTCAAGGTTCATGGCGCCGTCTTTCAGCGTGACTTTTGCGTCGCTGCCTTTGAAATCAAAGCGCGTGTTCAACTCGCGGTTCATCTGGTCAACTGCATTGGTCAGCTCGTGGCTGTCTATTTCAGAAACAACGTCGAATGAAGGCATAAAAATTTCCTGTATTAAGTACAATTAATATTTACAATAAACATACTAACAAAACGCATGGAGAGTATACCCTTCAATCAAGACCGTCAGCAGCAGGGATACTGCTGCCGAGCGTACACGGATGTATTCTCAGCGCGTCTTGATTGAAGGGTATACTTTCCATGTAACTCAATAGTGTATAAGAAAACAAAGGCGGAATAATGTCAAACCTATTTATTGGTCTGGGCGCAATCAACGCCTTTATCGCGGTAGCCATGGGCGCATTTGCCGCACATACACTCAAGGCCAGGCTATCTGCTGATTATCTGTCAGTCATTCAAACTGCGTCCGATTATCAATTTTACCATGCGCTGGGTCTGGTGCTTGTGGGGCTGATTTATCAGCATAGCCAGAACCGCCTCAACGCGCTGAGCGGCTGGTTCATGCTCGGTGGCACGGTTCTGTTCAGCGGCAGTTTGTACCTGCTCGGCTTGAGCGGAATCAGCTGGCTGGGCATGATTACGCCCATCGGCGGGCTGTGCTTTATCATCGCCTGGCTGCTGCTGGCCTATGCCCATCTGCGCCCTTCGGCCAACAGAATCCATTAAATCCGATAGTTTCCCAAAAGGCTGTCGGGTTTAATGGGATTGAAGCGAGACCGCTCTCCCCTTTCCGCAGCCAATTCATCCTGGATCCATCAGGCCTGGCTACTTCCTCACCGCCTTCTTGCCCTGCGCCGCCGAATAGATGCCGCGCAGAATGCTCACCTCGCGTTTGGTGAGGTGAGTGCGATTGAACAGGCCCTTTAACCGTCGCATGATAATTTCAGGGTGATGGGTACCGAAGAAATTCACATCTTCCAGCATCTGGTGAAGGTGCTGATACATGCCCTCCACCTGATCAGCCGTGGCGGGCACATCATTGATGTGCTTGGCCGCCAGCGCTTTGTCCCCGGCTTCAGGCGAGGCCGGAGTGATCGGTGAATCCAGTGCCGCCAGACGCAGTTCGTAGCACAGAACCTGCACCGCCGCCGCGACATTCAGCGAGCTGTAATCGGGGTTGGTCGGAATATTGACCAGCGCGTGACACTGTTCCAGCTCTTCATTGGTCAGGCCGGTGCGCTCCCGGCCAAATACAATCGCCGCCTCGCCCTGCTGCGCCTGCTTGACGGATTCGGCGGCACACGCGCGCGGCAGCATCACCGGCCATTGCACCGCGCGCTCCCGGGCACTGGTGCCCATCACCCAGGTGCAGCCGGCTACCGCTTCCGCCAGCGTTTTCACCACCCGCGCCTCGCCCAGTACATCATCGGCCCCGGCAGCGCGGCTGTAGGCCTCAAAGCTGGGAAAATCGACCGGATCAACCAGCACCAGCTTCGCCAGCCCCATGTTTTTCATGGCTCTGGCGGCGGCGCCGATATTTCCGGGATGGGAAGTATTCACTAAAATAATTCTTATGTTTTCAAGCATCCGTGTATTCTGCTATGCTTCGCATCGATTTAACACTGCTCATTGAAAATTTGTCATGCATCCAACCGTAAATATTGCAGTACGCGCAGCGCGTGCCGCCGGCGACGTCATTGTCCGTAGTATGGACAAGGTCGATCGCCTTACCATTAGCGCCAAGCGCAATAACGATTTCGTCACCGAAGTTGATCGTAAAGCCGAGTCCACGATTATCGATATCTTGCGTCAGTCCTATCCCGATTATGGCATTCTGGCGGAAGAGAGCGGCATTCAGGATGAGGGCGCTGAGTATCAGTGGATCATCGACCCCCTCGACGGCACCACCAATTTCCTGCATGGCTTCCCGCAGTTTTCGGTTTCGATTGCACTCAAGCACAAGGAGCGCATCATCACCGGGGTGATTTACGATCCCCTGTCGCAGGAGCTGTTCACCGCCGCCAAAGGTGAAGGCGCGCAGCTCAATGGCAAAAAAATTCGGGTTTCGGGTCGAGTCGGCATCAAAGGCGCTTTATTGAGCACCGGGTTTCCGTATCACGACCAGAGCTACCTCGACACCTACATAAAAACCATGACCCAGCTGATGGCGCCCACCGCAGGCATCCGTCGCCCCGGTTCGGCCGCACTCGACCTGGCCTGGATGGCAGCCGGGCGTACGGATGGCTTCTGGGAGTTTAATCTGAGTCCCTGGGATATCGCCGCAGGCGTTTTGATTGTGCGGGAAGCAGGCGGAATTGTTGCTGATTTTCAGGGCGGGGATAAATACCTCAAAACCGGCGATATTATCGCCGCCAGCCCCAAGGTGTTCCCGGAGATGATGAAAATCATCAGCGGCTGCGTCAAGGGCAGCGCCTACGCCGAGCGTAAGGCGCTACAGTACGAAAGCTAGCCCGGCGGTTTCATATATCATGAAACGCCTGGCTTAGGATTGAGCCTTCGCCTCCTCCGGCGTCAACGCCTTAATCGTTAAGGCATGAATGGCGCCGCTCTGGATGTGTTCGTTCAACAGGGCGTACACCATTTTCTGCTCAGCCACCATGCTCTTCCCCTCAAACACATCCGAGACGATGGTCGCTATGTATTTACTGCCGTCAGCCGAAACTGTGGCTTCACTGCCGGGAATTCCGGCTTCGATGATTTTTTTAACTTCACTGGTTTCCATTGAATGCCCTCTTTAAATTTTGGCGTGATGTTACAGCTAATTTTAATCCATGACACCGTATATTCCATACTGATATAAATGACACCATGAAAAACATCACCCAGCTCGTTCTCCTCTGCCGCCCCGGTTTCGAAAAAGAGTGTGCCGGTGAAATCATGCATTACGCCACTGAGCTGGGCTTTTCCGCCTACATCCAGACTCTTCCCGACAGCGGTTATGTGTTGCTGATTGGTGCGGGCGATACCGGTATCGGTGAACTCATGGCGCAACTTGATTTCCGGCAGCTGATTTTCACCCGGCAGTGGTTTGCCAGCCTGGCCGAAATTGATGACCTGCCCGAACAGCAGCGCATCGAGCCGCTGCTCAGCGCCATCAAATTGCTGCCGTCCCCGTTCAACAGAATCGAACTGGCCTACCCCGACACCAACGAAGGCAAATCCATCAGCCGATTTTGCAAACAATTCGAGCCGCATCTGCTGCGCGCGCTCAAGCGGGAGAGTCTTTTATCCAGCCGCGCCCCTCACAATCTGCATCTTTTATTTCTCGATTCCCGGCAGGTTTTTGTAGGCATCGCCCCCGTCGGCAAGAGCGCCGACGACGCCATGGGCATTCCGCGTTTACGCATGCCCTCTTCCGCGCCGAGCCGCTCCACCCTGAAACTGGAAGAGGCGATTCACTGGTTCTTTGATGATGAAAAAAAATATTTCAAAAACGGCATGACGGCGGTCGATCTGGGCGCGGCTCCCGGCGGCTGGAGCTGGCAACTGGTGCAACGCGGCCTGCGCGTGATCGCCATCGACAATGGCCCGATGCAGGACAAGTTAATGCAGGGCGGCATGGTGGAACATCTAAAAACCGATGCCTTCACCTATCGTCCCGCAAAAGCCGTTGACTGGCTGGTGTGCGACATGGCCGAACGCCCCCTGCACGTCAGCCGGCTCATCGCCAAATGGCTGGTGCAGCAGGATTGCAAAAACGCCATTTTCAACCTGAAACTGCCCATGAAGAAAAGATTGCTGGTGGTGAACGAATGTCGCGACCTGATCGCGCAGCAATTACTCGAACATCACATTGACGCCCGCATTCAAATCAAACACCTTTATCATGATCGCGAAGAGGTCACCATCTGCATCATGACTTCATAGATCACGCCATTATTTCGGATGACAATAACAGGCTGTTGATCACCCTCTCCCACTACAGGTCGGATGACTAAGATACCCGGCTAGGTGAATACGACGTGGAAGATACCTGCCGCACATGTATGGCGCCGCCAACTATGCGGTGATCGACGATGTTGCTAAACTGCCGCAAAAGATCTCTGATATTTATCGAAGGACAACAAGATAAGGCAGCTTAAATATGGCGAACTCTATTTACTGGTACGACTACGAAACCTTTGGCATCAACCCGCGCTCAGATCGCCTGGCGCAGTTTGGCGGCATTCGTACCGATGAAGATTTGAATATCATCGGCGAGCCGCTGGTGATTTACTGCAAACCTGCTGACGACATGCTGCCCGATCCATACGCCTGTCTGGTTACCGGCATCACCCCGCAGAAAGCGCAGGCAGAGGGACTCATCGAAGCCGAATTTATCACCGTTATCCATAAACAGTTTTCCCAGCCCGGTACCTGCATTGCCGGCTACAACAGCATCCGCTTCGACGACGAATTCACCCGCAATGCCTTGTACCGGAATTTCTACAACCCCTACACGCACGAATGGCAGCACGGCAACTCCCGCTGGGATCTGATCGACATCGTGCGCCTGACCCGCGCACTCCGACCCGAAGGCATTACCTGGCCGGTCGGCAATGACGGTCGCCCCAGCATTCGACTGGAACTTTTGACCAAAGCCAACGGCATCAGCCATGAAGCGGCGCATGATGCCATGTCTGACGTTTATGCCACCATCGAAATGGCCAAGCTGATCCGCAAACATCAGCCCCGGCTTTTCGACTACATGTACGGTCTGCGCAAAAAAACCGAAGTCAGCAAACTGCTTAACCTGCGCAGCCACGAGCCGGTGCTGCACGTCTCTTCAATGTACGCTGCCGAGCGCAATGCCATCGCCATGGTCATGCCGATCTGCCAGCATCCTAGCAATAAAAACAGCGTCATCGTTTACGATCTCAGCATTGAGCCGGATGATTTTATCAACGCTGATGCCGATGAATTAACCGGCCGACTCTACACCCGTACCGAAGACCTGCCCGAAGGCGTTAAACGCGTACCACTGAAAAACGTGCATATCAACAAGTGCCCGGTAATCGTGCCACTGAAAACCATGGACGCCGCCAGTGCCGAACGCCTCAACATCGACATCGCCGCCTGCGAAGCCAACCGCCAGATCATCCTGAAAGAGATCGACGCACTGGCCGAGAAAACCTGCCAGGTATTTGGCCACAACGACTTCCCTGAAGTCACCGACCCCGATGCACAAATCTACTCCGGCGGATTTTTCAGCGATGCCGATTACGGCCGCATGGATCGCATCAGAAAAAGCAGCCCCGAAGAGCTCAGCAAACTCAACCTGACTTTCGATGATCCCCGCCTGCCCGAAATGCTGTTTCGCTATCGCGCAAGAAACTTCCCCGAATCACTCAATGCCGAAGAAAAACAGCGCTGGAACGAATTCCGCAAAGAACGTTTCACCAACCCCGCACTCAGCCCGCGCACCATGAACCGTTTTCTGGCTGAAATCGAGGAACTGCAATGCAGCGATGAAATCACCGGTGCAGAGCTGGTAATCCTGGAAGAACTGCTGAATTACGCGGAAGCGATAAAACCTTAAAAACCTCTCACTGCAGAGAGCGCAGAGAAAATAAAAAAAAATACGCTATAAATAAAAGTCCGCGGTCTTATTTATTTTGAACATATCAAAAAAAAAGGAGGGATAAAAATCCCTCCTTAATTCACAGCTTCATTTTTATTATATTTTTAAGCAGTCACAATAACATTGGTTTTTACCGTACCCAGTACATCACCAGTGATCCAGTCAAGAACATCACAGCTAATAATGTACTCACCTGTTTGCGTCGGCTCAAAGATAATGTCATAACGCTCCGCAGAGACCGCCTTCAGCTCAGTCACTTGAACTGGATTGGGAAGTTCACGACCATCCGAGATATAGACCGTACCGGTCAGGCCACCGAAATCGATATGTTGAGGGTGGTAACCAGCACAGATGTAACGCGCCAATAATTTCTGACCAACCTGTACGGTGGCAGAAATAGGAGACAGGTTCATTGCTGAGTTACCGCTACCATCAACACCGGTGATAACAAAGTAATCAGGATTAAGAACGTTAAGTCCAACATCATGACCACAGGTGCCGGCATCCCATGGCAGTGTGTGCCACGATGAATCGATCTCATCAACAACCCAAAACGCCTCTAAATCATAGGTAACTGCAGGAGTGCCTCCTGAAGGTGAGACCAGCGTGCCTGGACCTTCTGGTGGATCAACGATCAAAGCACCATACATTCCCATCTCAGCATGCAGCACCGTATTGGTATGGCAGTGATAGAAATAAGTACCTGCATTCGATGGGCGCCACTGATAGGTGTACGTGCCATCAACATCCCAGGTAATGTGACCGACGCCATCAGAATGATCGGCAGGTTCTATACCGTGATGATGCACCGTATGATTCCACATCATGCCCTGAACATTAAGCACAGTGTGTACGATAGTTCCCACATTAATACGCATAGGAGCTGAAGGGAAAGTACCGCCGCCTCCCATGCCGCCACCGCCGCCGTCATTGGAGAAACCCCACATAGTGACTGTGTTGCCGTCATCCATGGTGAGCGGGATATCCATATCAATCCCAAGATTATAAGTTACATCTGCGGTAACTATTCCTGGTGTAGCTGGTGCGGCTGGGTAAATATAACATGAGCCGCCACCACCGTCACCGCCGTGCATAGCAAAAACAGGTCGTAATGATTTTTTCTGATTATACATAATTTATTCCCCCTTACTCAAAGTAGATATCGGTCATTGAACCGAACATATAAAAACCACCACCTGCGGTCTGCGACATCTCAGTGTGCAGGTGCATAGGGTAGGTACCTGTCGAGACAGGAGGATAAGCGTCTGGAGGGGTTTCAAATGGGAAGATGACATCAATCTGGCCACCATTACCATCTAACGGAATGATGTCTTTTTTCCAGACATCAGGACGAATTTGACCATTACTGGTGAGCCACTCCATATGATTCGCATGGGTGTGCACCGCCTGTTGAGCCAATCCTGCATTCATCACACGAATCAATGTTCTGTCACCAACATGGCCATGCAGAGCAGAACGTGGGTCATGCATATTATCGAGTGTGGGATCACCATTTCCTGGTGCGCCAGGTGGACGGCCACCGAGACCATTCAGGGTAAAGTAACGCGGGATGAAGGGTGTATTAGGCGTTTGACGGTTCTGAACTCTGCTGTTCCAGACTGGATCAACATCATTAAATACCCAGAACTGTTGTTGAACAAATGTTGGACTGCCGGGGTAGAGCTCATCAGAGCTGCCGCTTGGCATGATGGCCATGCCGCCATGAAGACCACAAAGACGGTTGTAGGGAGCGTTTAGCTTATCGTAATACATAAACGAACCGGAACCCGTTGCAGTAAAGCTGACTGTCTTAGTTGTCCCAGCTGCGATAGTTCCGCTATCCACCTGGCCATCAATCACAAAGCTATGAGAGGTGCCTAATGTATTAACAATAGTTACATTAACGGTATCGCCCTCTTGAACGACAAATGACTCGCCGGGAATATCCAGTGCTGAGGATGAGCTGCTATAACCCAGAAAGTAGACATCTTCACCAGTAATCTGGGTAATCAAACCCTCGGTAATATAAAAAGTCTTATCGATTGTTGCTGCATGAGCCCTTGGCACCCACGCGATGAGACTGGATGTACCAGCCGCCGCGCTGGCAAGGCCTGCCATGCTAAATTTTAAAAAGTCTCTACGTTTCATTATATTAGACCCCAATTTACAGACCTATTAAATAAGCTGTTTTATTTTAATTGTTCCTTCGTTTAATGAAGACTCGATATCAACCATAACTAGTTATCGAATAATCAATCCTTTGAGTGATTTCAGCCTTTTAACTGACAAATGTCAGTGACTAACATCACCATAGACAAGCGACCTATATCACACTAGAACAATATTCCTTATAAAATCAGGGTTACATAGCTTAAATTTTAAAAAATGCTGTCAACAGAAAAATTGTTAATAGTTAAAAAATGCTCATCAATAAAGATAATTCAGGCGACTTTCAGGGCTGATTTGTTCTTCCCCTGTAGAATTTCCCCTCGCTTTAAGATGATCAATCCTTTATTCTCCATTTTTTTTAACAAACGACTGATTACTTCTCGAGAACTTCCCAACTCCTGAGCTAAAGCCTGATGCGTCAAACTCAAGGAGTTAGAAGCTGATTGCTCAAAAAGATAATTCAGCCTGGTACTCAGGCGCGTGTCCAATGACTCAAAGGAGGTTTCGTGAAGCATGTGAACCACGCTACACACGGTATCAACCAGATTGGTCAGAACCAGATTACAAAAAGCGTCAGAAACCTTCATCGCCCGATGAAAGTCGGCGGGATCAAAAGTCAGTGCCGAAATCTCTGTTTCAGATTTTGCATTACCTCTGAAAGGGCGGTTATGCATCAAGCTATTCAGGCTCATCAAACAAATATCGCCTGAACCCATGCGATACAAAGTCACCTCACGACCGTCATCAGCATGCTGAAAAATCCTGACAGAACCCTCTAATATCACCATAAAACCGGTACACTTCGCGCCCGAAGAAACCAGCATGGCATTGGCAGGGTAATGGACAGATTGAGTTTTTGCCAAAAGATCAAGCCATTCCTGATTCTGCCTCTCTGCCAGTTGAGGGAAAACCACAAATAAACGATCAATTGCCTGGAAGTGTTGTTCAGATACCAGCTTTAAGTCATTCGAATCCATAACATCAGCACACAAACTATAGGGTTAATGGGAGAGATCGACCCATCCACGTTAGGTTTGATATCTGATTGCAATTATTCAACGATAACAATTTTTGGCACAGAAATTGATGTCAAAAATAGCTCTATATCAATAAAAAATAGCCATAAAAATTAAAAAAACATTAAATAGAAGCTATTTTTTAACAATTATATTAATTTAGACTAAATCTACAACCTTTTTTAGCATAGTCCTCTACTGACAAGCGTTTATTTGCGCTTGCCTAAGAACAAAAAAAGGAGCCAGCAACAGAGTTGGCAGTATTTTTGAAAGCACTTGCGTACAAAGGGAATGACTGGCATTTTGCGGATCATTTACCAGATGTGGTGATCCGATAACTTCAGGCTTTAACGGGTGGATTCAACTCTCTACTTCCAAACAGCTCCGTACCAATTCTCACCATGGTGGCGCCTTCCTGGATGGCGATGTCGTAATCACCGGACATGCCCATAGAGAGCTGGTCGAAGCTTTTTAGATTGAATTTATGCCGGCAGTGGTCACGCAACATTCTCAGTACCGAAAAGGCGTTGCGGGTTGCGGCTTCGTCGTCGTTGACGCCGATAGTCATCAGGCCGCGCCAGGCCAGATTGGGGAGTTTTTGTTGCTGGAGTTCGTCGAGCAGGGACACTGCTTCGTTACTGGACAGGCCGGACTTACTCGCTTCACCCGTGATATTGACCTGCAACAGACAGTTCAGCACGCTTTGCGGATTATGCTGCACCATGGCGGCGGATAATTTCTGCGCCAGTTTGAGGCTATCGACAGTGTGAATCCACTGAAAATGTTCGGCGACCGGCTTTGCTTTTTTGGATTGCAGGTGGCCGATGAAATGCCATTGCAGATCGGGATTATCCAGCAAGGGAATTTTTGTTAAGGCATCCTGAATGGTGTTTTCGCCAAAAGCGGTCTGCCCGGCAACGATGGCCTGTTCGACTTCGGCCAGGCTTCGGGTTTTGGAAACCGCGATCAACTGAACCTCATCACTGGCTCGACCGGCATCAACACTGAGTTGTTTAATGCGCGCCCTGATTGCGTTTAAATTATCGGCGAGTTGACTCATTAATAAAAAGAATTAGCCTCTCTACAGCTTTCATTCTTATTGTGAATAGCCAGAAAAGAAATGCCCGATACGGCCAATCGCATGTCTCAGCTCGTCCTCTCTGGACAGGAACACAATTCGGAAGTGATCGGTGTCAGGCCAGTTAAAGGCGGTGCCCTGAACGATCAGGATTTTTTCCTGCAACAACAGATCCAGCACCATTTTTTCATCATTTTGGATTTTGTGTACTTTGGGATCCATTCTGGCAAACAGGTACATGGCACCTTTGGGTTTGACGCAGCTGATGCCCGGAATGTCATTGATTAAGTCACAGGCGATATCGCGTTGATCACGCAGACGACCGCCAGGCACGATCAGTTCATTGATGCTTTGATAACCGCCCAGCGCAGTTTGAATGGCGTGCTGCCCCGGTACATTTGAACACAGACGCATGGAAGCCAGCAGTTCGATACCTTCGATATAATCTTTGGCTTTGGCGATGGCCCCGGTGATAACCATCCAGCCTGCGCGAAAACCGGCGACGCGATAGGCTTTGGAGAGGCCGTTAAAAGTGACGAACAGGACATCATCCGCCAGCGATGCAGTCGCCACATGTTTGGCATCGTCGTAGAGAATCTTGTCGTAGATTTCATCGGAGAAAATAATTAGATTGTGCTTGCGGGCCAGCTCGATAATGGCCTCTAAGATTTCGGTGGGGTACAGCGCACCGGTTGGATTATTGGGATTGATGATGACAATGCCACGCGTATTTTTGGTGATCTTGCGTTCCATATCTTCGAGGTCGGGATACCACTCCGCCTGCTCATCACACAGATAATGCACCGGGTTTCCACCTGACAAACTCACCGCCGCCGTCCACAAGGGATAGTCCGGTGCCGGGATCAATATCTCATCGCCATTATTCAGCAGCGCCTGCATCGCCATGACGATTAATTCACTGACGCCATTACCCAGATAGATATTATCGGTATCCGCATCCATGATGCCCTTTTGCTGGCAGTAATGCATGACCGCTTTTCGGCCGGTGAACAATCCTTTTGAGTCGCTGTAGCCCTGGGAAAGCGGTACATTATGAATCATATCCTTGACGATCTCTTCAGGGGCATCGAAGCCAAAGGGAGCTGGATTACCAATGTTCAGCTTGAGTATTTTATGGCCCTCTTCTTCCATGCGCCGTGCTTCGCGCAGCACCTGGCCACGGATCTCATAACAAACATTATCTAACTTGCGGGATTTCTTCATCGTATTCATCGAGAGCTATTACTATTGAGTTACATGGAAAGGATACCCTTCAATCAAGACGCGCTGAGAATACATCCGTGTACGCTCGGCAGCA
>JAVVEE010000058.1:0-17123 GCA_032251315.1 Gammaproteobacteria bacterium | reverse complement strand
TGCTGCCGAGCGTACACGGATGTATTCTCAGCGCGTCTTGATTGAAGGGTATCCTTTCCATGTAACTCAATAGTAATGCCTTTTTTTCACAGCTGAAGATCTTCAATGATACCGACAATATGGCTGGCCTTAAACTGCTTGCCGGCATCTCATCCAATCTCTCGCTGGCCGCGGGATACAGTTTGGGGGATAATGCAAACAGCCTACTACTGGGTTTGAGACTGGAGTTTTAATCTCAGCTGTTATTCCTGATTATTCTAGATATCATTCTAAATATCATTATCACCTTATAAAAACTTGTTTATATAATCACCGCATGACTTCAAATACGCCCCCCGACTGGCTGGCTGATGACCAAAAACACGTCTGGCATCCCTACAGCGCCATCAATTCCGGACTGCCGATATTCCCGGTGGCATCCGCACACGGCGTACGTTTAAAACTAAGCGATGGCCGGGAGCTGATCGACGGTATGTCATCGTGGTGGTGCGCCATCCACGGCTACAACCATCCGGTGCTCAATCAGGCCATCACCCGTCAGCTCGAATCCATGGCCCACGTCATGTTCGGCGGCCTGAGCCACCAGCCCGCGGTCGACCTGGCCACGCAACTGGTGGCGATAACCCCCGAGTCACTGCAAAGCGTTTTCTTTTCCGACTCCGGTTCGGTATCGGTGGAAGTGGCCATGAAGATGGCCATTCAATACTGGCAGACCAGGGGCGCGCCGCAGAAACAGCGGTTTCTAAGCCTGCGTCAGGGCTATCACGGCGACACTTTTGGCGCGATGTCGGTGAGTGACCCGGTGACCGGGATGCACCGGCTTTTTGCTGACAGCATCCATCAGCAGTTTTTTATCGATGCGCCGACGCGTGCATTTGGCGAAGCCTGCGATGATGATGATATGCGCGCCATGCGCGCGGCACTGGATGCGCATCACGCAGACATCGCCGCGGTCATTCTCGAACCGGTGGTACAGGGTGCCGGCGGCATGCATTTCTATTCCGCCGACTACCTCAATCGCCTGCGCGTGCTCTGCGATGAATACGGCGTACTGCTCATTTTTGATGAAATCGCCACCGGTTTTGGTCGCACTGGAAAACTATTCGCCCTGGAACATACTGAAATCACACCCGACATCCTGTGTCTGGGGAAATCCCTCACCGGCGGTTACATGACCCTGGCGGCCACACTCACCACCACCGAAATCAGCCACACCATTAGCCAGGGTGACCCCGGTCTGTTCATGCACGGACCCACGTTCATGGCCAACCCGCTGGCCTGCAGCGTCGCCCTCGCCAGCACCCGGCTTTTGCTCGACTCGCCCTGGCAGGCAAATGTCGCCCGCATCGGACGGCAACTCCAACAGGAGCTACAGTCTTGCGCCTCGCTGGCGAGTGTAAAAGAGGTGCGCGTACTCGGCGCCATCGGCGTCGTGGAAATGAAAGAGCCTGTCGACATGAAGACCCTGCCGCAACAGTTTGTCGACGAAGGCGTATGGGTACGCCCCTTTGGCAGACAGGTTTATCTGATGCCGCCCTACATCATGCAAGCGGACGATTTGAGCCAGTTAACCCGGGCTGTTTACAACATCATCCGCAAAATCTGAACACAGAGCACAATCAGCGTAGTAGAATCACACCCCTCTGGAGAGATGGCGGAGTGGCCGAACGCGCTTGATTCGAAATCAAGTGAACCTTTGCGGGTTCCGAGGGTTCAAATCCCTCTCTCTCCGCCACACATGAATACAGCCCCATTTCAGGGGCTTTTTTGTATCTGACGAAAAAGTTCCGGTGCCAGAGCAAAGATAAATTCATAGCGCTGAAGAGACTTCTCGCAACATTTAATCTATCCTTTTGTTGATTCATTGCTACCAGGACAGAACCATTCCAGATAGAAAATCTCACTCCCGTCTTATCTCTTTGGTACTGGCTTTAACGGTCGGTGTTATTGTATTTGCGTTCAATGGTATCCCCAAACTTTTGAATAAACCGGTTCTGGATCAGATTATCGAAAGCGGTGAGCTCAAGGTGCTCACCCGTAACAGTCCCACCACTTATTATGTGGCCGCGGACGGCCCGGCGGGCCTGGAATATGACCTGGCCAAAATGTTTGCTGATCACCTTGGCGTTAAACTTACGCTGCTCGTTCCCGGTTCATTCAGCGGCTTGCTGGATGAGATCAAAAGTGGCCGGGGCCATCTCGCTGCGGCCGGTCTCAGCATCACCGAATCCAGAAAAGAGCAGCTCAAATTCGGCCCCAGTTACCAGCAGGTGACTGAGCAACTGGTGTACAACATCAACCATGACCGGCCTAAAGATCTGGGTGATCTGGAAGACGGATTGCTGGAAATCATGGCCGGGTCGAGCCATCAGGATACTTTAATCGCTGGACAACCTCAGTTCCCGAACCTGAGCTGGAAACAGAACAGCAAGCTCGAAAGCGAGGAGTTGTTACAGCTGGTATCCGACGAGATCATCGACTACACCATTGCCGACTCTAATGAAGTGGCACTGAACCTGCGTTTTCTGTTAAATCTTCGAACTGCATTTAACGTCGGCTCGGAAAAACAGCTCGCCTGGGCGTTCCCTAAAAATAATGACCACAGCCTGTCTGCGGCGGCCGAGGAATTTTTTAAGCTCATCAAGGAAAATGGCGAGCTGACCCGAATAATTGAACGCGCGTATGGGCACGCAGAAAACTTTGATTATGTCGGTACGCTATTTTTCAGGCGCCATATCGAATCACGCCTGCCCGAATACCAAAAGATGTTCGAGCAGGCGGCGGAGATGAATGGACTCGACTGGCGATTACTGGCAGCCATCGGATATCAGGAGTCACACTGGGATCCGAAGGCGCTTTCCCCCACCGGGGTTCGAGGCCTTATGATGCTGACTCAGTCCACCGCCGCGCAAGTGGGAGTAGCAAACAGACTTGATCCCAAAAGCAGCATAGACGGCGGCGCACGTTATTTTGCTTCGCGCATGAAGCGCATTAATGCCGAAATCGAGGAGCCCGACAAAACATGGATGGCGCTGGCGGCCTATAATGTTGGTCATGGGCATCTAGAAGATGCGCGCATCATTGCCCAGCAACAGGGCAACGACCCCAACAAGTGGATAGATGTAAAACAGGCACTGCCCTTACTGGCAAAACGCCAGTGGTACAAAAAAACAAGATATGGATACGCCCGTGGTTGGGAGCCTGTGCTTTATGTCGAAAACATCCGAAGCTATTACGATATATTGCGCTGGCTGGATAGCAGCGACAAGGAAGAAAATATTCAGCCCGATGCCTTCCCCACGCTGCCCCGGGTTCCGTGAAACGGCGCAGTTAAAATCAAATCAAACTACCGTTATTCAAGCCTGACGATTAAACGGCTTACGAAACAGCTCACGACTTTTCAGTTTTTTATGCCCGAGATGCCCTGCCAGAACATAACGCATCAACTGTTTTATTTCGCTGCGCTGCTGCGCTGAGATGATTTCATTCTGATCAAAGGCCATCAGACTTGAACCTGATAAAACCGGGTTATTGGCCTGCTGCTGCTTTTTGCACAGGACAGGCCCGTGTTCAAAATGGTAAGCATAATGACACTCTGCCCGTATCGATTCGCCACTGTCGGCATCAGTAACCAGGTTCATGCCAAAACCCAGTCGCTGCAACAGCTCCTTCTCGAATAATCGCAGCACGGTTTCGATATTACCGATCTCGGTTAAGGCATACAGGCAGGTGTGATACTGATCAAAAACTTCCGCATGCACATCGTTTTTGTGCAGCAGATAAACCAGCAGTTCATTGATATAGATAGCCGACATCTGAGCTTTTCCCGACAATGCCGGCGCCTTTATGTCAGCCATTTCAACGTTGTTTAAAAAAGGCATTTCACCACGTCCCTGCCAGCTAATCAGCAGGGGCCGGAAAATCTGGAGCAGGCCTTTGCTTCGCGATTTCGCGCCGCGACTGCCGCGCGACATTAGGCTGATACGCCCGTGCTCGCGCGAAAACACATCCAGAATCTGGCTGGTATCACGAAATGGACGTTTGTGAAGAATATACGCGATCTCGGTTTCAACGCGCATGGGTATTACCTGTAGATTTTAGTTGTCGCCATAACCCAGACCACGAAGCGCCTGCTCGTCGTTGGACCAGCCCTGCCTGACCTTAACCCAGAGGTTCAGGTACACCTTGCTGCCGGCCATGGCTTCGATATCCTTGCGCGCCTGGGTCCCGATCGATTTCAGCTGATCACCCTTGCGACCGATAATAATGGCTTTTTGACCTTTGCTCTCGACATAAATCGTGGCATGAATGCGGATCAGATCCCCATCCTCGTCATATTTATCGATGCTGACGGTGGAGGTATAGGGCAACTCCTGACCCAGTTCCCGTACCAGTTTCTCGCGAACAATCTCCGCCGCCAGAAAACGCATGCTGCGATTGGTGAGCTGATCCTCCGGATAGAAGGCCTCGTTCTCGGGTAGCAGGGCCGCCACGGCCTGCTCAATCTGATCAATACTCACGCCCTTCAGGGCCGCTGCCGGAATGACATCATGGAATTTATATTTAGATGAAACTTCACTGATAAAAGGCAGCAGGTCTTCCTTGTTGCTGATCTGGTCGATCTTGTTGACGACCAGAATCACCGGTGCATCCATCGCCTCCAGTCGCTGCAATACCGCCTCGTCCTCTTCTGTCCATGACATTGCCTGAATCACAAACAGCAGGACATCAACGTCAGCCATGACGGATGCCGCCGCCCGATTCATGTATTTGTTAATGGCCGAGCCACTGCGTTGATGCAGGCCTGGTGTGTCGACATACACCGTCTGCACATGCTCGTCTGATTTAATGCCCAGAATCTGATGCCTGGTGGTCTGGGGTTTTCGGGAGGTGATGCTCAGTTTTATGCCCAGTATATGGTTGAGCAGGGTGGACTTGCCGACATTTGGGCGACCGATAATGGCGACATAGCCGCAACGATGGGCAATCATATTTTCTAACTTAGACATTCAGTTTTTGTTTAACCTGTTCGTAAGCAGCCTGTGCTGCGAGCTGTTCCGCTTTTCTGCGACTGCCGCCTTCCGCCCGGGCGACGCAGTTTAATTCATCGATGCTGCACTGGATCATGAACATCTGGGCATGCGCTTTGCCGCTGACGCTCAGCACCTCATAAACGGGGATGGGCAGGCGGCGCGATTGCAGCAGTTCCTGCAAGCGTGTTTTGGGGTCTTTAAGGCTGTCGATATCCGGAAGGTGCTTAAGCTTATGGTCGAACAGTCTCAATATTAACGTCCGGGAGGTTTCAAAATCACTGTCACAGTAGACAGCACCAATAATGCTTTCTACGGTATCCGCGAGTATTGATGAGCGCCTGAAGCCGCCGCTTTTCAGCTCCCCGGCACCCAGTTTTATGGTATCACCCAGATTCAGATCACGCGCAATTTCCGCCAGGGTTTCACCGTTCACCAGACTGGCTCGCAATCGACTCAAATCACCCTCGCGCAGATCGGGGCGCTGCCGGAACAGGGCGTCCGCAATAACAAAGTTCAGAATACTGTCACCGAGAAATTCCAGACGTTCGTTGTTGTGAGAACTCACGCTCCGGTGAGTCAACGCCTCAGCCAGTAAATCGGAGTTATTAAACGAATAATCAAGTCTGCCGACAAGTGTCGTTAGGTGGCGATCCTGATTCATAAATAATACGATTATCGGGCTCTTATCTTGGCTTCATGTTTAAAGCTGACGATAAAATCAAGCGGTCCGATTATCTTACCGCGTGGCTCATATTCGGCAGTGACAAGATAATGATCACCAGATTTCTTGACCTTAATGTCTTCCTGCTTTAATGCAGAAATGTTATTGATTCGGAATTTTTTCATCATTGCACTACGAATCTTTGCCGGTGTTGCGCCGACCAGAGCGATATCATTTTCCAGATTTTTCCAGAATGTTGAAATGGTATGGTCTTCAGCAAATACCGGCACGATTCTGATAGCCAGCATGAAATGAAAGCCGACAAAGGCAATCACAATCACCCAGCTAATAAGAGTCATACCCTTCTGTTTGTTCAGTGTCTGTTTTTTCAAGATTGATTTCTGCATGTCATTCCCCCTGTAAACTGCGATCAGTTAATTATAGTACCCAGACGATTCCATAGCACACCATCACTCCAGTGCATCCATATCATAAACGCCTCACCCACAATATTTTCTTCCGGAACCGGTCCCCAGACACGGCTGTCTGTACTGTTATCCCGGTTATCGCCCATCATAAAATACATCTTCTCGGGCACAACGTATTCACCTTCCAGACTGTTCGGCCTGCCCGGCATCAGCAGCATGGAATGCTCAACGCCATCCAATTTTTCCAGATATTCGCTGGCATGGAGCTGGCCCGGCCCTTCATATTCACCCACGAATTCACGTTCCGCCGGCTTGCCGTTCACATAGAGCACTTTATTGTAGTAGGCAATATGATCACCCGGTAGACCGATCACCCGCTTGATATAATCCAGCGATGGATCGCGCGGGTAGCGGAACACCATGACATCACCGCGCTCGGGCTCGCCGGTTTCAATAATCTTTTTATTGAGCACTGGCACGCGGATGCCGTAGGAAAATTTATTCACCAGAATAAAATCACCGATATAGAGCGATGGCAGCATCGACCCCGATGGGATTTTGAAAGGCTCGACGACAAAACCGCGCAGCAGGAAAACAATCAGCAATACCGGAAAAAAAGATTTGGCATATTCCACAATGACCGGCTCTTTAACCGAACCATCCATGTTTATTTCATCTTTGCCAGCCTGTATCGTAGCGCTTCTGCGCGGTGCCGCATATACCTTGTCGATAGCCCAGATAACACCGGTTATCAGCACGCCGGCAAAGAGATAAAAAGAGAAATCGAATATCATAATATTAAGGTCATCTTCACTGAGGGGTTAATTTTCATCCACTTTCAGGACGGCCAGAAATGCCTCCTGCGGGATTTCTACTTTACCAAACTGCTTCATACGCTTTTTGCCTTTCTTCTGCTTCTCCAGCAATTTGCGTTTACGGCTGACATCGCCGCCATAACATTTGGCGGTGACGTTCTTGCGCAGCGCCTTAACGGTGGTACGTGCAATAATATTGCGTCCGATGGCCGCCTGTATCGCCACATCAAACATTTGCCGGGGAATCAGTTCCCTCATTTTTTCGGCGACCTCACGGCCGCGGCGCTGGCTCATGTCCCGATGAGTGATCAGGGACAATGCATCGACCCTTTCGCTGTTGATGAGCACATCCAGTTTCACCACATCTGCCGCCTGAAAACGTGAGAATTCATAATCAAAAGAGGCATAGCCCCGGCTCACTGATTTCAGCCGGTCGAAAAAGTCCATCACTACTTCATTCAACGGCATATCGTATTGCAGGGAAACCTGATTGCCCAGATACTGCATATCAGTCTGTACACCGCGTTTTTCAATACACAGGGTAATAACATTGCCGACGTATTCCTGCGGCGTCAGGATATTGGCCTTGATGATCGGTTCGCGAATTTCTTCGATATAATTAGGCTCCGGCAAATCCGCCGGATTATGAATTTCGAACACCTCGCCTTTGGTATCCAGAATCTGGTAGACCACAGTGGGCGCGGTGGTGATCAGATTGAGATCGTATTCCCGCTCCAGCCGCTCCTGCACGATCTCCATATGCAGCATGCCGAGAAAGCCGATGCGGAATCCCAGACCCAGTGCCGATGAGTTTTCCGGTTCATAGCGGAGCGAGGAATCGTTCAGCGCAAGCTTCTCCAGTGAGTCTCTGAAGTCATTATAATCATCTGCTTCCACCGGGAACATCCCCGCAAATACGCGCGGCTGAACCTCTTTGAATCCGGCCAGGGGCACGGTGGCAGGGTTATCCGTCAGCGTGATGGTATCGCCCACTTTAGCCGAATCGATGGCTTTCATATTGGCGATGATATAACCCACCTGCCCGCTTGAAAGCTCTTTCTGAGCTGTCCGCTTAGGGGTGAATATCCCGACACTGTCAACCAGATAGCTGCGCATCGTCGACATCACCATCATTTTCTGGCGGGGACGGATTTTGCCCTGTTTGATACGCACCAGAATAATGACGCCGACATAGGCATCAAACCAGGAATCGATAATCAGCGCCTTTAGCGGCGCATCGGGATCGCCTTCAGGCGGCGGAACCTGAGCGACAATAACCTCCAGCAGCTCATCCACGCCCTCACCTGTTTTTGCACTCACCCGGCAGGCATTCTCAGCTTCGATGCCGATAACATCTTCAATTTCCTTGATCACCCGCTCCGGCTCAGACGCGGGCAGATCGATCTTGTTCAAAACCGGAATCACTTCCAGACCCTGTTCAATCGCGGTGTAACAGTTGGCCACGCTCTGCGCCTCGACACCCTGTGAAGCATCGACAATCAGCAGGGCACCTTCACAGGCCGACAGGGAACGCGAGACTTCATAGGAGAAATCGACATGGCCGGGAGTATCAATAAAGTTGAGCTGATAGATTTCACCATCTCTGGCTTTGTAATCCAGGGTCACGCTCTGCGCTTTGATGGTGATGCCGCGCTCACGCTCGAGATCCATGGAATCAAGCACCTGACTCTGCATTTCGCGTTGGGTCAATCCCTCACAGGTTTGAATCAAACGGTCCGCCAGCGTGGACTTGCCATGGTCAATGTGCGCGATAATCGAAAAGTTACGGATATTCTTCATTAAAATTAGTTTTTCACCTTGGTCACGGCGCTTATTAACGCCGCTTTATCCAGAAAGTATTCACAAATGACATTATCTCCCATCATCAGCACCGGAACCCGGTGGCCATAACCCCGCTCCAGCTCAAGATTGTTATCGATAGGAATAATCTCGGTTTCAAAGTCCAAATCCATCGCCAGCTCGGACAGCATTCGCTCCATGTCTTCGCATAAATGGCAGCCATGGCGGGTATAAAGACTTAATTGTGCCGGCATTTTAGGCTATTCCGCTAATCCGCGAGGGATATTTCAGTCATATTCACTCAAATCCGCTGCATGCGCTGTAGCTGCCGCATTCAGAACAGGCAGAAAAAAACCGGCCATGCCGGTATATCTATCACTGCGCCCGCCCGACCAGATTCGGTCGTTTGAGTTTAGCATGTTCGTCAGCTTTTCTCAGAATGACTTTCTGCATCATTGCCTGCCAGCACGATGGGATTGAAGCGTTGCCGGTACGCCTTTTGATGCAGATAGAAACGGCTGATATAGAGCGACAGCCCTAAGCCGGCGAAGGCTGAGGCGGCCGTCACCAGATCCCGCCAGTAGAAGTCCGCCGGTAGAGCGGCGTCTACCAGTAAGGCGGCACCGATCATGGCAATGATGGGCAGCAGATAGATCATCAGCGCGCCCTGCGTCAGCGCAGATTCCTGCAGTCCTACACGAATACGATCACCGACTGTAGCGTTAACGGTATTATCGACATAAAAGCGCAGACGTTTCCGATCGAACCATTTCGCCAGCACCGATGTCCCGCAGCCGCTCTTGACCGCACAGCTCTGGCAGGAGGATTGCTGCTCGGCTTCCACCAGCAGGCGATTATTTTCCACCGCAATAACTTCTACTTCCTGCTCTATCATGCTGGTTATTCGGTGGGCGCGCTGTTAACAGATGCAGCCTTGACCGGAATCACAGACTGCGCCATTTGCATTACTGTTATCGCCGGCACCTCCCCGATTGCGGTAACCAGATGACGATCAACATGGAACCGATAGGCATTGAGGGCGCCGAGTTTGGAAGCTCCCCTGCGTTTATGACGGGCGTCTCGTGCAGGCTCGATAAATACCGAGACTGAGGCCAGACCATCTGAATAGGCCAGATGTAAAATCTCACCTTTCTGAGTTTGACGAGCGCGGCTCTGGGTCAGCATAAAACCGGTAGGAAGGTTGTCGACATGCCAGGCAGGGTCTGACTGATTCGGGTTCACCTGTGTTAACTGCTTCTCTTCGAAGCCCTCTCGAATAACCGGACTGAAGGCCGAATGCGGAACGCTCGGCAGATACTCCAGCAAGGTAAACATCATCTGTTCGAGCACCTGCTGCTTTTCATTCAATAAATCACAACGCAGCAGCACCCCGGTCTGAGTATCCAGCCAGTAACGATAGCCGTAACGGAAACCATCATCAGGGATAACATCCAGCACCATTGCAGCGCGGTCGGCAACGCGCTCATCCTGAAGACGCTTGATGCTGTAATAGGCTTCCAGATTTTTCAGGTTAGCCGGCAGCGCAGGGTGCAGCGGACTTTTGTCGGCACTATGGGTGACTGTTAACAGCTGCCGCTCGGGATAGACGGAGGTAATCTCATTATTAATGCGCACGATGCGGCGTGCTTCGCCGTTTAACGACACCATGCTTTCCCATATCCCGCGCTCATCGGTGCCGTGCTCGACCCGCATGGCGACCAGATTATCGGCTTTGCGCAAAACCAGAATGCCCCGATAGTTGAGGTGCTTATCGGCATCGGTCATTTTTTGCAGCAGATCCGAGACCTCGCTAGCGGCTGCCGGCAAACTTAATCCTACAGAAAGAAACAGAACCGGTATAAGAATGGAACGCATACGCCTGTTTACTCCGCTTCGTAGCTCACAGCTCTAACATAGGGAATGCGTCCCTGAATCGTATCCTGTGCGGCGAATTCGGCGTGCTCGGTCAGGTAGTTATTAAAGTCGGCCATCTGCTGTTCTTTGCTTGCGGCATCCGTTGTGGCGTCATCGGCAGGTTGTTGAGCGACCATCTGCGTCGCCGGCGTGTCTGCCGGCGCACTAACGGGGGCGCTGGCTAATGGCTGTGTGCGCTCCGGTGACTCCAGCTGCATGACTGACACGACCACCAGCGCTGAGACCGATGCCGCCACGGCCATGCCCGCCAAAGGTCGGGCAAAAGAACCCAGCCAGGCGGATAAATCGAAACGGCCTGCTAATCGCAACGGCTTTTTAGCGGCGGCTACGACTTCAACGGGATCGAACGATTCGTTGCGCAGGGCTTCGTGAATTTGCCGGCTCACGTCTACCATCGAGGCCTCGCTCAGTTCACCGCGCAGAACTTCGCCCATGATGTGATAACGTGTCGCCGCAGAATAGCGTTTGGCAATCGCCTGTCCGCTGCTTTCATTCAGCCTGATCAGAGGCGTCATCTCATCTGCGCTCAGAGCATCATCAATGTAAGCCGACATTATCTCAGCGCTTTGTTTTTGATTATTCACATTCATAGTCTTACTCACAATAACTTGCGGGGGTTATTTACAGGGCTGTAATGCCATAAAAAGACAGTGCTCAGGTTTCACTGACGTTATGACTGTACTCGTCAAGCAATGGTTCCAATTTTTCATCGATCGCCTCACGTGCCCGAAATATTCGTGAACGCACCGTGCCAATCGGACAAGCCATAGCGGTTGCAATCTCTTCATAACTCAAACCTTCCATCTCGCGCAGGGTGATAGCCTCGCGCAGATCAGGCGGCAGATGGGTCAGGGTCTGATTAATGTTCGCCTGAATTTCATCAGCCAGCACTTTACGTTCGGGCGTGACATAATCTTTTAACCAGTCGCTGGCACCATAATCTTCGGCATCCTGAATATCAATGCTATTTTGCGCGGAGGTACGCTTTCTCGCCACCAGATAATTCTTGGCGGTGTTAATCGCAATCCGGTATATCCAGGTATAAAAAGCACTTTCGCCCCGGAAGTTGGGCAGCGCTTTATAAGCCTTGATAAAGGTATCCTGGACGACATCAGGCACATCCGCCGGATTACGCAGAAAGCGAGCCACCAGTTTGCTAACCCTCAACTGGTATTTCAACACCAGCAGATCAAAGGCTTTTTTGTCCCCCTGTTGCACGCGCTCGACCAGCGCCTGATCAATGCTTCGTTCATTGCCCATGCAGGCATAACCCCCAAAAATCGTCCCGGTCTGCAACAATGGCCTCACACTTTTTAAAGCTATATGGCAAGATCACTTTGTTATAGTCCCTGAATATTATATGTATTTGTATTTTTCGATCTGCCTATTATCAAACTATAATCACGACACTTGCAACACGAACTTATCAAACAGGGCCTTTTTATATCCTTATGACCACCTCGCATTACCATGACGTTCTTATCATCGGCGGCGGCGCAGCGGGTCTGAGTCTGGCATTGCGGCTGGCCGATCACGCCTCGATTGCCATTATCATGAAAGCCCCGGAAAGAAATGGCAGCACCTATTATGCCCAGGGCGGCATCTCAGCGGTGGTCACCGCACAGGATTCCTTTAAATCGCATATTGCCGATACCCTGCAAGCAGGCGCAGGCCTGTGTGACCCGGAAACGGTCAAGTTCACCATTAAACACGGCCCGGAAAATATACGCTGGCTGGAGGAGCTGGGGGTTCCGTTTAGCAAGGAATCACTTAACAGCGGCAAGCGCAAACTGCATCTGACGCGCGAAGGCGGACACAGCCAACGGCGCGTGATCCACGCCGCCGACGCCACCGGCAAGGCGCTTTCGGATACGCTGTACAACCATGCCCGGCACCACCGCTCCATACATTTTTTCCCCAGCCACATGGCCGTCGACCTCATCACCACGACGAAACAGGGCTTAAGCGCAGCCGGCGACAACCAGTGCATTGGCGCTTATGTGCTGAATAAAAAAAGCGGTCACGTCGAAACTTTCCAGGCCCGGGATGTGGTGCTGGCGACCGGCGGAGCCAGCAAAGTTTATCTCTATACCAGCAACCCGGATGGCTCCACCGGTGACGGCATCGCCATGGCCTGGCGCGCCGGTTGCCGGGTCAGCAATATGGAATTCAATCAGTTTCATCCTACCTGCCTGTATCACCCGGCAGCCAAATCTTTTCTCATCTCCGAAGCCTTGCGCGGCGAAGGCGGCCACCTGCTGCTGGCGGACGGCTCACGCTTTATGCAGCGCTTTGATGAACGCGGCGAACTGGCACCGCGCGATATTGTGGCTCGCGCCATCGACCACGAGATGAAACGACTGGGTGCGGCCTGTGTCTATCTCGACATCAGCCACCGCCCGGCGGCATTTATTATTTCGCACTTTCCGACTATTTATGCCCGCTGCCTTGAGCTGGGTTTTGATATCACCAAAGAACCGATTCCGGTGGTACCCGCGGCGCACTATACCTGCGGCGGCGTGGCCACCAACCTGCAGGGACAGACCGATATTAATGGCCTCTATACCATTGGTGAAGCCTCGCATACCGGCCTGCATGGGGCCAACCGTCTGGCCAGCAATTCGCTGCTCGAATGCCTGGTGTTTGCGGAATCGGCCAGCCGGGACATTATCGAAAAACTGAAAACACCGACCCGAAAATTTAAAATTGCCCCCTGGGATGAAAGCCGCGTTACCGACTCCGACGAAGAGGTCGTGGTCTCCCACAACTGGGATGAGCTGCGCCGCTTCATGTGGGATTATGTCGGCATCGTACGTACCAACAAACGACTCGAGCGGGCCATGCGGCGCATCCAGCTGCTGCAACATGAAATCAACGAGTATTACAGCAATTTCCGCATCAACGGCGACCTTATCGAATTGCGCAACCTGGCGCTGGTCGCCGAACTGATTGTACGTTGCGCCATGGAACGCAAAGAGAGTCGCGGCCTGCATTTCTCGCTGGACTATCCGCCCGCCGATGAAAACAGCATCGCCAATAATACCGTATTAACACCGCAGAGCCCGTCGCCGAAAAACCAGAATCCCTCCATCAGCACGATAAAAAACACACCCTAAGCTTATGCCCTTAATTATAGAACCCGATGAACTTGAAGCCCTGCTGGACAAGCCTGACCTCGTCATCGTCGATTTATGCAAGGCCAAACAGTATGCCCAGGCGCATATTACCGGCGCACATTTCGTCAGCTACGCAGACATTATTCATAACGAAAAACCGGTGATGGGCCTGCTGCCCGATGCCGCGACTTTCTCCCGGCTGATTTCCGCTTTAGGCATCAATGCACGCAGCCATGTTATTGCCTACGATGATGAAGGCGGCGGCTGCGCCTCACGTTTCATCTGGACGTTGCATGTCTTTGGCCACGAAAACACCTCACTGCTCAACGGTGGTCTGCACCGCTGGGCAAATGAAGGCCACCGCCTGAGTGGCGAAGTGCCCACCCCTGCCGAAGCCAGCAGCTATGCGCTCAGCAATACCGGGCGTTACTGCGCGGATCGACCGTACATCCTGCAACGTCTGGGCGATAAAAATACCGTTCTGCTCGATGCCCGTTCAGCCGCTGAATTCGGAGGTGAGAAAAAATTCGCCGACAAAGCCGGTCATATTCCCGGTGCCGTTCATTTTGAATGGACCGAAGCCATGGACCGCAACAGGAATTTACGCCTGCTTCCTGATGATCTCCTCGAAAAGCGCCTGGCGCAACTGGGCATTAGCCGGGACAAAGAGGTGATCTGTTACTGCCAGTCACACCACCGCTCCGCCTTCTCTTATTTGATGCTGAGGCATCTGGGTTACGAAAACGTCAAAGGCTATCCGGGTTCATGGTCCGACTGGGGCAATCAGGCCGATACTCCGGTCGAGTAGCCTCAGGAAAAAGTCTCTCTCCAAAATAAAAAGGATGCATATTTCTCTCCATAGGTAACGGGTTAAATGCCTTAGTATCACTCAAGATTATACGGCTGATTCTAGTGATACACTCAACGCACTATCTTAATGGATAGGTTTCCCCTAAGGATTATGGAGGTTCAACATTATGGCTCATATTGTAGTATTAGGTGCCGGTATAGGCGGCATGCCTGCAGCGTACGAATTGCGCGAAGTGCTCGGTAAAGAGCACGAGATTACCGTGGTTAACGCGAATGATTTTTTTCAGTTTGTACCTTCCAATCCATGGCTGGCCGTTGGCTGGCGCAAGCGCAAGCAGATCACCCTGCCCCTGGAACCGCATCTAAAAAAACATAACATCAATCTGATTGTTGGCTGGGTCGAAACCATCGATGCCGAGGGCAATCAGCTCATCCTGAAAGATGGACAGCAAGTAGCCTATGATTACCTTCTGATCACCACCGGCCCCAAACTTGCCTTTGATGAAGTCGAAGGCTCCGGCCCGGTCAATGGCTTCACGCAATCGATCTGCACGGTCGACCACGCCGAGAAATCACATGAAGATTTTTTAAAGCTGATTGAGGAGCCGGGGCAAGTTGTAGTCGGCGCCGTCCAGTTCGCCAGCTGCTTCGGCCCTGCATACGAATATGCCGCCATTCTTGATACTGCGCTACGCAAACACAAGGTTCGTGATCAGGTGCCCATTACCTTCATCACCAGTGAGCCCTATATTGGTCATCTCGGTCTGGGCGGGGTGGGCGACTCCAAAGGTATGCTGGAGCACGAATTACGCGAGCGCCATATAAAGTGGATTACCAATGCCAAAGTCACCAAAGTCGAGCCAGGCAAAATATTCGTGGATGAACTTGATGCCTCGGGTGAAGTGACCAAACAGCATGAACTCGAATTCAAACACTCCATGCTGCTGCCCGGCTTCAAGGGTGTTGATCCGGTCGCCAATGTCGAAGGTTTATGCAACCCGCGCGGCTTTGTCATCGTCGACAAGCACCAGCGCAGCCCCAAATACCCTAACATCTATTCCGCCGGCGTGTGCATCGCCATACCCCCGGTCGAAGCCACACCGGTACCCACCGGCGCGCCTAAAACCGGTTACATGATCGAGTCTATGGTGACGGCGATTGTACGTAACATCAAAGCCGAATTAACCGGTTATCCCGTGGCTTCCAAAGCGACCTGGAACGCCTTCTGCCTGGCTGATCTGGGCGATACCGGCGCGGCCTTTATTGCCATCCCGCAAATCCCGCCCCGTAATGTCACCTGGTTCAAAGAGGGCAAATGGGTGCACTGGGCAAAAATCGCCTTTGAAAAATATTTTCTCTACAAAATGCGCAAAGGGATATCAGAACCTTTTATCGAAAAATGGGCGCTCCGACTGGTAGGCATAGTGCGCTTGAAAAAAGATTAACCCATTATCGCTTCGGATTAAAATTCAAAACAATCCCGGTCGGAAACACAACCGACCATATCTGAAAATGGCCGGCTCCCGCATCCCTGTGCAGAGCCGGCCATCAATAACCACAATGCTCTTAATCAGCAAGAAACCGATTTTCCAGAACATCCAGGAGGCTGTCGGGTTTAGGGGGATTGAAGCGAGGGAGTGGGAGAGTGAGTACAAATTTTTCCGATTTTGAGGCGCATAGTTATTCTACGCAACGAAAAATCGGGGGAATTTGGGCCGCGCTCCCACTTCCGCAGCCAATTCATCCTAAACCCGACAGCCTCCTGGAAATCATTTCAAATCGATAACATTGTCTTCCGGTAATGTTTTAATTCTGCAATCGAATCCTTGATGTCGTCCATGGCCAGGTGGTTGCCTTTTTTGGAGAATCCTTCCAGGGTGTGCGGTGCCCAGCGCACCGCCAGCTCTTTCAGTGAGCTGACGTCAAGATTGCGGTAATGAAAATACTCTTCCAGTTCGGGCATCCAGCGGGCGAGGAAGCGGCGATCCTGACAGATGCTGTTGCCGCACATGGGCGATTTTCCGGCAGCAATGTATTTTTTCAGAAAGGAGATAGTGATAGCTTCGGCGGTCTCTTCGGAGATAGCACTGTTGCGCACGCGTTCGGTGAGTCCGGTTTTACCATGCTGGTTAGTACACCATTCATCCATGCCGTCCAGCTTTTCGTCACTCTGATGCACGACAACGGAGGGGCCTTCATCCAGGACATTCAGGTTTTTATCGGTAACGATGGTGGCTATTTCTATGATTCGGTCTGAGAGCGGGTCGAGCCCGGTCATCTCGAGGTCAATCCATATCAGGTTTTCGTCGTTGGGCTGTGCCATGTTCGGTATTCCTTTTATTTTAATTTGATTAAAAGTCGTTTAGCTGTTCGGAGTAATCCTGAACTGCGGTTAATTGCTTTATACGAATTAGCACCAGCCGGATCGTTCCTGAAATGCAGTGTCATAGCATGACTATTCAACCCATTTCGGCAACTATACGGATAATTCAAGATCGGTCCCTATTCTACCGGACTTGTTTAGT